>JBMCLC010000011.1:0-11905 GCA_048614715.1 Oceanidesulfovibrio sp. | reverse complement strand
TTCTTGTCCTCGTCGCTCTTTTTCGAGGCCTTCTGCTTGGCTGTGGTCTTCTTTTTTTCCTCTTGCGAGTCGCGGCTTTTCTGCTCTTCGCGATCAATCTCAACGTTGATGGTTCGATGCAGGTCGGTGCTGACCCGTTTGAATTCGCCCATGGCCTTGCCGAGGGTCTTGGCGATCTGGGGCAGTTTTTTGGGCCCGACCACGATGAGGGCTACTACGAGGATGACCAAAAGTTCTGTTGTGCCAATGCCGAACATAGCGTGTGCTCTTCACTGTGCCGTAAGCGGCAGTTATTCCCATTCAATGGTGCTGGGCGGTTTGGAGGAGATGTCCATGACCACTCTGTTGACGCCCTTGACTTCGTTGATGATGCGGTTGGAGATGCGGGCCAGCAGCTCCGAGGGCAGCCGGGACCAGTCTGCGGTCATGGCGTCCAGGCTGTCCACCACGCGCAGGGCGATAACGTGCTCGTAGGTGCGGTCGTCGCCCATAACGCCCACGGTCTTCAGGGGCAGGAGCACGGCGAAGCCCTGCCAGACTTTCCTGTACCAGTCCGAGGCGTGGAGCTCGTCCTGGACGATGCGGTCGGCCTGACGGAGGATGTCGAGGCGTTCTTCAGTGATCTCGCCCAGAATGCGGATGGCCAGACCCGGGCCGGGAAATGGGTGGCGCCAGATGACGAAATCCGGCAGGCCCAGCTCCATGGCTACCTTGCGGACCTCGTCCTTGAACAGCTCCCGCAAGGGCTCCACGAGATCGAGCTCCATGATGTCCGGCAGGCCGCCCACATTGTGGTGGCTTTTGATGACCGCCGAGGGCCCCTTGAAGGAGACGGATTCGATGACGTCCGGGTACAGTGTGCCCTGGGCCAGGTATTTCACGTCCTTGATGGCCTTGGCCTCGCGCTCGAAAACCTCGATGAAGGTCCGGCCGATGAGCTTGCGCTTTTCTTCCGGATCGTCCACGCCCTCGAGCTTGGAGAGGAATTCGTCCTGAGCCTCCACATAGTGGAGCTGGAGCCTGAAGTGCTCGTCCAGGTAGCCGACAACCTCTGTGCCCTCGCCGGCGCGCAGCAGGCCGTTGTCCACGAAAATGCAGTGGAGGTTGGAGCCGATGGCCTTGGACAGCAGCACCGCAACCACGGTGGAGTCTATGCCGCCGGACAGGCCGCAGACAACCTTGCTGTCGCCGAGCTTTTCGCGCAGTTCCTGGATGGCCGCCTCGGCGAACGAGGACATGGACCAGTCGCCCTTGAGCCCCGCCACCTTGAACAGGAAGTTGCGCAGCATGTGCGCGCCGTCCTCGGTGTGATGCACCTCCGGGTGGAACTGCACGGCGTAGAAGCGGCGCTCCCGGTCCGCCATGGCGGCGATATCCACGTTCTTTGTGCGGCCGATGACCTCGAACCCGGGCGGCGGCGCAAGGACCTTGTCGCCATGGGACATCCAGACCTTGTGGACGCCCTCCCTGGGCAGGCCGTCCCAGAGCGGGGATTCCTCCAGCAGGGTGAGGTCGGCTCGGCCGTACTCGCGGTCGCTGCTCTGGGCGAGCTTGCCGCCCAGTTCATTGGCGAGAAGCTGCATGCCGTAGCATATGCCGAGCACCGGCACGCCGAGTTCCAGGATGCCGGTGTCCAGCTGCGGGGAGTCCTTATCCGAAACCGAGGCCGGGCCGCCGGAAAGGATAACGGCCGCCGGATGCATGGCCTTGAGCTCGTCCAGTGCGATGGTGCAGGGATGGATCTCGGAGTAGACGCCGGCCTCGCGCACGCGTCTGGCGATGAGCTGGGTCACCTGGGACCCGTAGTCCACGATGACGACTTTTTCCTGAACGTCCATGTCTGCTCCGCTAGAAATTCTCGACCCGGTAGTTGGGCGCTTCCTTGGTGATGATCACGTCGTGCACGTGGCTCTCGCGCAGACCGGCCGGGGATATTTCCACGAACCTGGCGTCGTCCTGCAGGGACTGGATGGTGGGGCATCCGGTGTAGCCCATGCCGGAGCGCAGACCGCCCACGAGCTGGTACAGGGAGTCCGTGACCGGGCCCTTGTAGGGCACGCGGCCCACGATGCCCTCGGGCACGAGCTTGCCGCCGTTTTCCTCGGCCTTGTCCTGGAAATAACGGTCCTTGGAGCCTTCTTTCATGGCGTCTATGGAGCCCATGCCGCGGTAAATCTTGTAGCGGCGGCCCTGGTACAGGATGGTTTCGCCCGGGCTTTCGTCCGTGCCGGCGAAGAGCGACCCGATCATCACGCAGTCGGCGCCGGCGGCTATGGCCTTGACCACGTCGCCGGAGAACTTGATGCCGCCGTCGGCGATGATGTGTTTGCCCATCTCGCGCGCGGCGCGTGTGGCTTCCATTATCGCGGTGACCTGGGGCACGCCCACGCCGGCCACGATGCGGGTGGTGCAGATGGAGCCGGGGCCGATGCCCACCTTGACCGTGTCGGCGCCGGCCTTGAGCACGGCGCGCGCGCCCTCGTACGTGCCCACGTTGCCGGCCACGAGCTGGCAGTTGGGAAAGGTGGAGCGCACGGCCTCAATGGCGCGTAGGATGTTCCTGGAGTGGCCGTGGGCCGAGTCCACCACGAGGAAGTCGGCTCCGGCCCTGAGCAGAGCGTCCGCCCGCGCCTCGCCTTCGGGGCCCACGCCGATGGCCGCGCCCACGCGCAGCCGGCCCTGGGCGTCTTTGCTGGAGTGCGGATACTTCTTGATTTTCTCGATGTCCTTGATGGTGATGAGGCCGGTGAGCTTGCCGTCCTCGTCGACCACGAGGAGTTTTTCGATGCGGTTCTCGTGCAGGTGGGCCTTGGCCTGGTCCAGGGTGGTACCCACGGGCACGGTGACCAGCTTGTCCGCAGTCATCACATCGGCGACCTTGAGGTCCATGTCGGAAACGAAGCGCACGTCGCGGTTGGTGAGGATGCCCACGAGCTGGTCGCCCTTGACCACGGGCAGGCCGGAGATGGAATACTCGGACATGATCATGAGCGCCTGGCCTACGGTCAGCTCCGGCTCTATGGTCACGGGATCGACGATCATGCCGGACTCGGACTTCTTGACCTTTTCCACCTCGAGCCGCTGCTGGTCGATGGTCATGTTCTTGTGAATCACGCCCACGCCGCCGGACCGCGCCATGGAAATGGCGAGCTTCGATTCGGTCACCGTGTCCATGGCCGCAGAAATCAGGGGAACGTTCAGCGTGATTTCCTGCGAGAGCCTGGTGGAAACGTCCACGGTGTCCGGAAGGACTTCCGAGTACGCGGGTTGGAGCAGCACATCGTCGAATGTATAGCCTTTGCCGAGAACCTTTTCCATGAGTCGTCTTCCTTGTGCGCCGTCCGGGCTAATCGAGGCCCAGGTATGCGGCTCTTACTTGCGGGTTCGCCGTGAGTTCGGCCGAGGTGCCCTCCAGATGAACCGTGCCGGTGGTGAGCACATAGCCCCGATGCGCAATCTGCAGCGCCATCTGGGCGTTCTGTTCCACGAGCAGCACGGTGGTTCCTTCCTGGTTGATGGACTGGATGACCTCGAAAATATTATCCACCACAATGGGCGCCAGGCCCAGCGAGGGTTCGTCCAAGAGAAGCAGCCTGGGCCGGGCCATGAGCGCGCGGCCGATGGCGAGCATCTGCTGTTCGCCGCCGGAGAGGGTGCCCCCGGCCTGCCGGCGCCGTTCGGCCAGAATGGGAAAGAGCTCGTAGGCGCGCTCCTCGTCCGCTGCGATGCCGTCGGCGTCGTTGCGCAGATACGCTCCCATCATCAGGTTTTCGCGCACGGAGAGGCGGGGGAAGATCATCCGGCCTTCGGGAACCTGGGTGATGCCCCGCGCCACGATCTTCTCCGAGGGCATCCTGGTGATGTCCTCGCCGAGGAAGGTGATCGAGCCCCGGCGCGGTTTGTACACGCCGGAAAGGGACATGAGGGTCGTGGTCTTGCCGGCGCCGTTGGCGCCGATGAGGCAGACGATCTCCTTCTCCCTGATTTCGAGGGAGACCCCTTTCAGCGCGTGGATCGAACCATAATACGTATGGATGTCCTGAATCTCAAGCATCGGCCGCCCCCCGTCCGAGGTACGCCTCGATGACTCTGGGATCGTCCTTGATGACCCGTGGCTCGCCGTCGGCGATCTTGGTGCCGTGGTCCAGGACCACGATGGAGGAGCAGATGGACATGACGAGTTTCATATCATGCTCGATGAGCAGCACGGTGACGTCCTGGTCGAGAATCGCAAAAATGAGTTCCCTGAGCTCGGCCGTTTCCCGGGGATTCATGCCGGCGGCCGGCTCGTCCAGAAGCAGCAGGGAGGGCTCCGTGGACAGGGCCCTTGCGATCTCCAGCCGGCGCTGGTCGCCGTAGGAGAGCGAATGGGCGCGCTCCAGGGCGTGGCGGGTAAGACCCACAAACTCCAGCCAGCGCATGGAGGCGTCCACGATCTCCTGCTCCTCGCGCTTGTGCGCCGGGGTGCGCAGCACCGCGCCCAGGAAGTTGGACTTGGTGCGCGGGTGGCGGCCTATGCGTACGTTGTCCAGCACGGTGAGCTCGGAGAAGAGCCGGATGTTCTGGAACGTCCGGGCGATGCCAAGCTCCGTGACCTTTTCCGGCTTCTTGCCGTTGATGCGCATGGCGTTCATGTTCCGCCGTGGGGAGGAGAGCATGATGTCGCCAGCCGTGGGCTTGTACACGCCAGTGATGCAGTTGAAGAGCGTGGTTTTGCCGGCGCCGTTGGGGCCGATGAGTCCCTTGATGGTTCTGGGCTCGATGGAGAAGCTCACGTCGTTCAGCGCCATGAGGCCGCCGAAACGCTTGGAGATGTTGTTTATTTGAAGAATCGATTGCATGACGAAGGATAATCAGGCCGCGGCGCGTTCACGGTCGAGACGCTTCTTCAGGTCCTTGATCAACGGGTTGTCCATGCCCGCGGCGGCGATGCGCGGCATGAATCCGGAGGGCTTGAAGCGCATGATGAGGATCATGATCAGTCCATAGAACAGGAAGCGCGTTTCAACGGGCAGCCCGAGTTCCGGGAGCACCACGCGCAGTATCTCGCCCAGGGCCACAAGCACGGCCGCGCCGATGAGCGCGCCGTTGATGTTGCCCAGTCCGCCGAGGACAACCATGCACAGCACCAGGAAGGATTCCCAGAACTTGAACATGTCCGGCGAAAGGAACAGGGTCCAGCGGGCGAAGAAGCAGCCGCCCACTGCGCCGATGCCGGCGGAGATGGCAAAGGCGATGACCTTGTAGTTGAGGATGTTCACCCCGCAGCTGGAGGCGGCCAGGGGGTCTTCGCGTATGGCGTACCAGGCCCGCCCCAGGCGGGAATCCTCCAGCCGGCGCAAAATGGCGTAGACCACGAGGACCATGAGGATGGCGAGGAAATAGTAGGGCGTCTCGCCGTCGAACATGTAGTACCAGTCCCACTCCGGGTTGAGCGCCTTGGATATGAAGGAGAAGTCGATGGACACGGGCTCGATGCCGGGCAGGCCGAGGGGCCCGCGGGTGAGCCATATCTCGTTGGTCAGAAAGAGCACCACGAGCTCGGAGAATCCGAAGGTGACGATGGCGAAGTAGTCGCCCGTAAGGCGCAATGTCGGTGCGCCGAGCAGCATGCCCCAGAGCGCGCCGTTGAGCGCGGCAAGGGGCACGATGACCCAGAAGGACAAACCGTAGTGGATGGTCAGCAGGCCGGCGGTGTATGCGCCGATGCCGTAGAATCCGACGAAGCCGAGGTCCAGAAGGCCGCAGAAGCCGGGCACGATGTTCAGCCCCATGGCCAGGACCATGTAGACCATGACCAGAGTGAGCACGTGCAGCGAGTATTCCGTGGCAAAGGGCAGGAACGGGAAGAGACAGGCCGCGGCGAGTATGGGGAGGACGATCTTCAACTTCATGATCGATGCCTCCTAAGCCTTGTCCACCAGGGCTTTGCCCAGGATGCCCGAGGGCCGGAAGATGATCACCGCGATCATCACGGCGTAGGCCACGCCGTCGCGGTACAGGGAGGAGACATAGCCCGCTCCCAGCGCCTCGGCGATGCCGAGCACGATGCCCCCGAACATGGCGCCGGGCACGGAGCCGATGCCGCCGAGCACGGCCGCGGCAAAGGCCTTGACGCCGGCCACGTAGCCCATGGTGGGGTACAGCGTGTTGTAGAACATCGCCACCAGTATGCCGGCCATGGCGCCCATGGCCGAGCCCAGGGCGAAGGTGAAGGAGATCACCCGGTTCACGTTGATGCCCATGAGCTGGCAGCACGTCCTGTTCTGCGCGAGGGCGCGCATGGCGGTGCCGATGCGCGTCTTCGAGATGATCAGGAAGAGGCCGATCATCATGGAGAAAGTGACTCCGAAGATGAAGAGATGCAGCCAGGTGATGGTGACGTCGCCAAAGACGAGGGCCTGCTCGGCGAAGACCGCGGGAACGGCTTCCTGCGGGAAGGCGCGGGGACGGCTGCCCCAGATGACCATGGCCAGGTTCTGCAGAAAGATGGACATGCCGATGGCCGTGATGAGTGCCGCTAGTCGGTGCGCTTTTCGTATGGGCCGGTAGGCTATCATGTCGATCGCTATGCCCAGAAGCGAGCAGCAGATCATGGCGAAGGGAATGGCGATCCACAAGGGAAGGCCGACCACTGTAATGAATGTGACGCAGAAGAACGCGCCGAGCATGTAGATCTCGCCGTGAGCGAAGTTGATGAGCTCAATGACGCCGTAAACCATGGTGTAGCCCACGGCGATGAGCGCGTAGATGACGCCCAGGGTGAGTCCGTTGACGAGCTGCTGTTCAAGCACTGGAGTATTTGGGGGCTTGGCGCGGCTGGCGGCGAAGAAAACAGGCTGGGTCCGAAGACCCAGCCTGTATGTATCGCTCGATACCGTGACGCGTGGTTAGTTGAGTTGCTCGGGGGCAGGAACGAATGCGCCGTCTTTGACCATCTTGACGTAGGCGGCCTTCTGGGCGTCGCCGTGCTTGTCGAAGTAGGTCAGGCCCGTAACTCCCTTGTAGCCTTTCTCGGGGGTGGTCATGGAGGCCAAGTAATCCCGGACCTTCGCGCGATCGGCGCCCACTTCCTTGATGGCGGCGACCAGCATGCCGGCGGCGTCGTAGGCGTTGGCGCTCATCCAGTCCACATCGCGGCCGTTTTCCTGCTTGAACTTGGTGATGAACAACTGGGCCTCGTCGCCTGCGGCTTCCGCCAGGAAGGGCACGGTCATGTAGGTGCCGTCGGCGGCGTCCTTGGCGAGGTTGATGTAGTCCACATTGTCCAGGCCGTCGGCGCCGAACTTGATCACGTCCATGCCAAGCTTCTTGGCCTGGCTGGCGATGAGGGCGCCTTCGTTGTAGTAGCCGCTGATGAACAGGCCGTCAGGATTGTTTTCCTTGAGGGCGGTGAGCTGCGGGGTGAAGTCGGTGGTGCCCTTCATGTAGCCCTCGGAACCCACGACCTCGAGGCCGACATTGCCGGCTTCGCTCGTGAATGCTTCCTTGAGGCCGATGCCGTAGTCGTTGTTCTCGTAGAAAATGGCGATCTTCTTGAGGCCGAGCACTTCGGAGACGTAGCGCGCCAGGAACTTGCCCTGGTAGTCGTCGCGGTACACATCGCGGAAGGACCACACGCGGCCTTCGCGGTCCGCGTTCTTCTCGCTGATGGTCACGTTGGTGGCGGTGGGGGAGATCATCGGGATGCCCTTGCGCACGTAGGTGGGCAGGGCGGCCAGGTGTGCGGAGGAGCACAGGTGACCCACGCCGCCGATGATGTCCTCGTCCTGAGCGATCTTGGTGGCCACGGTGGCGGCTTCCTTGGGCTCGCACATCTCGTCCAGGTACACGGCCTCGACCATGCGGCCGTCGATGCCGCCGGCCTCGTTGATCTCGGCGATCTTCATGGACACGCCGGCCTTGACGTTGTCGCCGTATGCCGCGGCGCCGCCGGAGAAGGGAGAGGGCACTGCGATTTTGACGGGATCTTGGGCCATGGCCGGACCCGCGAGCAGGAGGGCCATTGCCGCTGCGACGAGAATCTGCACGATCTTTTTCATGCTCAGTCCTCCAAGCTGGAATATGGGGCGCTACGATGCGCAGTTGCTACGATTCGAGGGCGTGTTGATGCGTCGACCCCGCTCGTATGGTGCGCCATTACAACTACGTGCGCATGGAATAGTATTCTTTGCCACTAAACCTTGTCAGTCGTCAACTTCCTGTCGCATTGGACGGGGGTTCGGGTGGCTGTTCGCCAGCCGCTTCCGGCGCGCTCTGGGAGTGGTCGTGGGGAATCCCGAGCTCGTTCTGGATGCGGTGACCCATGTCCGAGTGCTCGTCCACCAGGCTCAGCGCGGTTTCCAGGTGTTCTTTGGCAGACTCGGGCTGATCCAAAAAGTGCTTCTCGACCATGCCGAGGTTGTAGAAATGGGTCGCATTGTCGGAGTCCAGCTTCACGAGACGGCGCAACAGCTCCGCGGCCTCCTCGTGCTGCCCGGTTTCGAAGCGCACCATGCCGAGCAGGCCCATGGCCTCCACATTGGCGGGGTCCGCCACCAGCGCCCGCTGCAGGAAGTTGCCGGCCGAGGCCATGTCCTGCATGGACATGAACCGTTTGGACAGCGCGACGAGCACCTCGGGATCGTTCGGATTGTCCCGCATGCGCTGCATCAGGGTGCGGATTTCATCCATGCCCTCGCCATCCTGGCCCATCATGGCGCCCATGCCGCCGCCTTCGTCGGTCGGGGGCATGCCGGGCGGCATCTGGCCCTGCGCGGCCGTATCGCCGTGGTCGTGCTCCTGCGCGGGAACCATCTTGCGATGCAGGGTGTGGTCCATGCGGTAGATGAAGGAGGTCACGAAAATGAGAACAAGGCCGCCCAGCACCAGGGCCAGCACCAGCCGGCGCGGTCCCTTGGCCATGGAGCCTGCGCCGTTCTGCGGCTGCGTCTTCGTAGCGGGCTGGGGAGCGACCCTCTTTGATTGCTTTTTCTTTTTCGCCATATGCGTCAGGCCCTTGTGTCTTCATCCTCATCACAGGTGAGGCGTTCGAGTTGGGTAAGGCGTTCGCCGATCCGTTTCTGGTTCAGGGCCAGGAACGCCAGATAGCCGCCCACGCCGAGCCAGACCACGGCGTTGCCGGCAATGAGAAATCCAGTGGGGTCCATATCAATGCTCCTTCCAGATGATGCGCGCCTCGATGCGCTCCGCCGAGTTCATCTGCCACAGACGGGCCAGCAGAATGGCCGACCAGAGCAGGCCGAAGGCTCCGAGGCTGACGAACAGAGTGAGCTTCATCTCCGGCTCCAGGCCGCCGCCGGAGGAACTGAACACCGCCGGGTGGATGGAGCGCCACAGGCGCGCGGAGTAGAAAACGAGCGGAACGTCCAAAAAAGCCACGATGCCCAGCACGGCGCTGACCACGGCGCGTCTGCCGGGTTGCATGGCCAGCGAGCGGATAAGCAGATAGCCCGCGTAGATGAACCACATGACCAGCGTGGTGGTGAGGCGCGGGTCCCACGTCCACCAGACGTTCCAGGAAACACGTCCCCAGATGGAGCCGGTGGCCAGGGCGAGCAGGGCGAGCAGCACGCCGAGCTCGGCGGCAGCGCCGGCCAGACGGTCCCAGAAAAAGTTGCGCGTGATGAGATAGGCGATGGAGGCCACGAAGACGACGAAAAAGCTGAGCAGCGCCCACCACGCGCACGGCATGTGGACGTAGAATATCTTTTGGATCGGGCCCAGCGTCATCTCCACGGGCGCATACAGCCAGACCAGAAGCTGGCTGGCGAAAACCGCCGCGCCGGCAGCCATGGCGAGCAGAAAACGGAGGTTCATGGGTCGGCTCTCTTTGTCATGCGCTTCGTACACGGTGTTAGTGGCTTTTTGACATTCACGCAACGGGGGCAAGGCCCTTCGACATGCCGATAGCCGCGCGCAGCATCCATTGTTCTAGTCGCCTGCCCGATAGAGAATGGGGAAGAGCAGCAGGCCTACCGCCGAGTACATGGCGCCGAAGCCCAGGGCCAGCCCGAGCCAGGAGCCGAATCCGAGAGGCGACGCACCTTCCAGAAAACCGGTGGTCAGGCGGATGCCCGCGAGCAGCACCGGAATTACCAGCGGGAAAAGAACCAGCGAGAGCAGCGATTCCCGTCCGGCCTGGCCCTGGGCCAGCGCGCCGAGCAGGGCGCCCACCGCCACCAGGCCCCAGTCCACCACGAGTATCCCGGCAATGCCCACGAGCCAGCTTTCCGCGGGGCCCGAGGGCTCGTTGCCCAGAAAAACAATGGTCGCCGGCATGAACGCGAGCTGCGAGGCGGCCAGCAACAGGCCCGAGGCGATAGCCTTGCCCGCCCATACGCTGGCCAGCGGCGCGGGCGAGAGGATCAGGCCGGGTCGTGCGTTGCTCTCCTCCTCCAGGCTGAACAGCGCGTTGGACATGAGCACGAGGGAGAAAAGCGAGGCGAGCCAGAAAATTGTCGCCGCGGTCTGCGCGGGCACCAGGTCGCCAGCCTGGCGCGAGAGGCTGAAAACGAACACGAGCACCAGGCCCAAAAGCAGCGCCTGCACGAGACCGGCCCCCCGCGTGAGCGTGAGGCGCAGATCCTTGACCGCGATACGCAGGGTGGGCTTCAGCACACGGCCTCCGGCTCGTAGTCCTCGGCAGGGCCGATGAACACGGTTTTGCGCCGGGCGATGCCGATGACGCGGTCCGCCAGGGGCAGGTCGTGCTCCACGTGGTGGCTCACCCACACGATGCCGGCCCCGCGCTTTTTGGCTCGGGAGATTTCTTCATGCAGGACCAGGGCGGACCGGCGGTCCAGACCCGTGCCCGGCTCATCGAGAAAGAGGAGCTCCGGTTCCGCCAGAAAGACCCGCGCGAGGTTGAGGCGCTGGGCCATGCCGCGGGAGAAGTGGCCGGCTCGCTCCTTGGCCACGGCGGCGAGATCCACCCGCGCCAGCATGGCGTTCAGGGAATCGTCGTCGTCCGGGGCGTCGTACATGCCGGCCCAGAATCGCAGGTTCTCCATGGCCGTGAGCTGCGGGTAGAGGAACGGCCGGTGGCCGAGAAAACCGATGCGACCCGGAGGCGGCCGCCGATCCACGGCGCCGGCGTCCGCGTGGCCGTCGCCGGCCAGGATGCGCAGCAGGGTGGACTTGCCAGCGCCGTTGGGGCCCACCACCAGGAGCGCCTCGCCCGCGTCCACGTAAAGGCTCACGTCCTTGAAGACAAGGCGCGGCCCGTAGAACTTGGCCAGGCCGGCGGCCTGCAGGAGCCGCTGTGGGCCCGCGTCAGGCACGTTCCGCACCTCCGGCCTCGGCGGCGGTGTCTCTGGGGCGGGTCAGCCCGAGGAGCGGCAGCAGGCACATGAGCGTGCCGCCGATCCATATCCAGTTGATGAGCGGATGGATGGACAGTTTGAGGGAGGCCTTGCCGTCCTGAGAAAGGCCCAGGAGCGTGGCGTAGAGCTCGTCGCCAAGGCCGGCTATGGTGGCGGCCTCTGCGAACGGGGAGTCGAACTTGCGGTACACGCGGCGCTGCGGGGTGAGCACGCCCACCACCTCGCCGCCCTGGGCCACTTCGATATTGGCCTCCAGGAAGATCATCTTCGGGGTCTCGCCCTGCTCCATGTTCAGGAGGGTGAAGGTGTACTCGTCAATGACCACGGTCTCGCCTTTGTTCATGAGGAAGTCCTTCTCCACCTTGTACGGGCCGGAGAACGCCACGCCCAGCACCACGAGCGCCAGGCCGAAGTGCACGCCGTAGGCTCCCCATGCGGTGCGGCGTCGGCGCAGGGTCTTGTCCGCGAAGAGCGAGCCCAGGCTGCCCACGACCACGGACAGAGCAGCGGCGACTGCCACGAGGGCGAGCGGAATGGTCATGCCGCCAATGCCGAACATCACGGCCACGCCGAGGAACACA
>JBMCLC010000010.1:0-12245 GCA_048614715.1 Oceanidesulfovibrio sp. | reverse complement strand
AGGGCTAAGCCCTGGCCGCCGGCGTGCCGCGCCGACTCGGTGTCCGTCACGGCGATGAGCAACTTCTTATGCGTGCTCACCTGCAACCTCCAGGCGACGTTCTTCACGCAAACCCAGGTACATGGCTTTGAGGATGATGAAAGCGCCAATGCACAGGGCCGCGCTCATTGTTGCAAAGCTCACCTTGTTCATGATGTCCAGGGTTCCGGCGTCAACATTCATCAGACCGAGCTGGGTGAGGTACTTGGGAATGACGATGCCGCGGCTGAATGCCACGATGAGCATGATCGTCGACATGACGTACTTGATCATATAGTCCTTCACATACGTGGTGCCGATGGCGCCGAGCTGCACGCCGAACAGGGAGCCGGCCAGAATGATCAGGGTGAGTCGGATGTCCACCATGCCGTACCAGGCCCAGATGAGCGTGCCGCCCAGGCCCATGACGAAGGCGATGACGAGTTCGCTGGCCGAGGCCATGAGGCTGGTCATGCCCAGGATGTAGATCATGCTAGGAACGCCGGCGAAACCGCCCACGGCGATGGTCGCGGCCATCATGCCCGTGGCGAAGCCCAGAGGCGCGGTGAACCAGAAGGACAACCGCAGACCGCTGCGCTTGAAGGTGATCATGGGCCACAGATTCACGCTCTGAACCCACTCGGCCAATTTCGTCTTCTTCTCTTCCACGCCGGATTTCTTGAGCCGGATGGCGTCGCGGAACACGAAGCCGCCCACGGTCAACAGGATGAGCACGAAGGCGAGACTCACATAGAGGTTGGAGCCGGCCTCGCCCCAGGTTTCCAGAATCACCTTCTGGACCTGGATGCCCACCTGCACGCCGATCTCGGCCGACATGCCGATGATCAAGCCCATCTTGATGTCCACCTGGCCGTACTTGTAGCGCTTGATGGCGCCGACCAGTGCCTTGGGGAACTTATGGCACATGTTGCTGGCCACGGCGATGGGGCCGGGAACGCCCAGGCTCATCATGCCCGGGGTAAGCACGAACGCGCCGCCGGAGCCGATGAAGCCGCTGACGAGTCCGCCCACGATGCCGACGGAGAACAGGAACAACGCTCCCGCAATATCAAGATCGATAAACTGCAGAATATCGCCTACTTCAGAACCATGCATAACGGTAGTCTCCTGTTTCGGTATTCTCGTTGGTGTTCTCTGGTGTGTTTAGGCGTGCACTCGTGGACGGGACGATGCGTGTGGCCGCTTCTCGGCAGGAGCTTCCTTGCGCACGGCTTTCTTGTTGGAGCCCTCGATTCCAAGCGCGGACCAGACGTTGCTGGCAAAGGAGCCGTGCACGTATGAGACCAAAAACACCGTGGCCACAGGCAGGAAGGCGTTGACACCGCCCTTGCTGAACAGCTCGGTGACAACATCCGCATGCGTGAAAACTGCGGCATACAATCCGACGGATGCCATACCAAAAAGCACGGCGCGGGCACGCGCTCTTTTTCTTTTATGCGTCATTGTCGTTGACATGGGTTTCTCCTTGTTGGGTGGTTCCGATTTCGTGGGGCATGCGTGCCAGGCATTGGCTTCCGCAAACGCGACCTCTACGCCAAAATCCTCGAATCGTTGCACGATACTCATGGTGCATCCTCCTGTTGACACTGCTGGCGACAGCAATGCAGCGCATGGCGCGCTATGTTTTGCAACGTATCCCGGAAGTAACTATTGTTCGTTTTATTTAATATTTGGCACAACTCTCCAGATCATGCCTCCACACTGAACAACGGTACGTTCAGATGCTTTTGCAGTCTTTTGTTCGTTTGTCCGACGAGTACGGCGAACTGAATGCGGTGCACACGCGTCTGCGCCGTATGGAGCATACGCTCCAGGCAACCGGAGGCCGGTATGTAGACAAGCCGGATACCGCGGGAAAGCCTGGATCTGAGCGCTTCGATGCGCTCGGGAAGTTCATGGTCCGCCTTGAACCGGCGATTCGATGAGAGGTAGAGAATCTCGCAGCCCAGTCGCTGGGCCAAACCGGCAAGATAGGTGACGTGGTCTGTGGTCAGGGCGTCATCGTCCGCAACCACGATGATCTTGGCCTTGGGGCTCTGCTCCAGCCGCTCCAGCTCGCGGAGAATCTCCAGGGCGCCGTCCCGGCTCCCTTCCTCGGCGAGCCCCGCGGCGGCCGCCCAATTTTCCAGTATGCGTCGCATCGGCACCTTCCTTTGTCCCCCCATGAACAAAGGTCGTGCCAAACGCGCATCTAGAATATAAGGTCCTGATATATTGGAACTTCAACTGCAGATGCCTTGCCGACGTCAGGGCCCCCGGCCATGACAATATGCAACACCCCCACTCATAACCAACTGCAATCACTGAACACAGCATACCATCGCTCTGCGTTCGGGGCGTGATAATCCGCAACAACTGGACGGCTCCACGTATTTAAGTACTATCCATACTCAGAAAATATCCGCACAAGGAGAACCACTTGTCCCTGTTCAAGCGCCCAAACGAGACCAGAACCGACGAAACACCCGAGCTCGAGGGGTTGGATGCGCTGCGACAGCGGATCCACGACACCCCCTTGCCGCCACACGCCGAAAAAGCCGCCGCGCGCGAGCTGGGACGTCTCCAGAAGACCGACCCCTCGGCCGCCGAGTACGGCATTGGCCAGGCGTATCTTGATTTCATTCTCGAGCTGCCCTGGCGCAAATCTTCCCAGGACAACCTGGACCTCGATCGAGCGGCATCCATGCTGGACGCCGAGCACCACGGACTAGATCTGGTCAAGGAACGCGTTCTCGACCACCTGGCCGCCACCATCATGGTCCAGCGGTCAACCGGCAACGTCCTCGTTGTGGACGACGAGCAGATCGCCCGGGAGAACATCGCCCACGCCCTGAAGCAGCACCGCGTGGACACTGCGGAAAACGCCGAGCAGGCCCTGGAGCTGCTCGGGGACACCGAGTTCGACGTGGTCATCACCGACCTGAAGATGCGCGGCATGGACGGGCTGGCGCTTCTGAACACGTGGAAGGAGCGCTCGCCCCAGACCGACTTCATCGTCATCACGGGCTACGCCACGGTGGACACCGCCGTGAACGCCCTGAAGCAGGGTGCCTACCAATACCTGCCCAAGCCGCTGAACCTGGATCGGCTGCGCACCATCGTGTCCGAAATCATGGACAAACGGCTGCGCATGCGCACAGGCCGCGGCCCTGTCATCTGCTTTACAGGCCCCCCGGGCACGGGCAAGACCTCTATTGGCCGAGCCATCGCCCAGGCGCTGGGACGCTCCTTCGTTCGCTTTTCCCTGGCCGGGCTCAAGGACGAAGCAGAACTGCGCGGCCACCGCAGAACTTACGTGGGCGCCATGCCCGGCCGCATACTCGCGGAGATCAGGCGCGTGGGCGTGAACAACCCCGTATTCATGCTCGACGAGATCGACAAGGTCGGCCAGGACTTCCGCGGCGACCCGGCCTCCGTGCTCCTGGAAATCCTCGACCCGGAGCAGAATTCCGCGTTCATGGACCACTACCTCGACATTCCCTTCGACCTCTCGGGCATCCTCTTCATCGCCACGGCCAACATGCCGGAGCGCTTGCCCCGGCCCCTGTTGGACCGCATGGAAATGATCCCCTTCGCCAGCAGCTCGCTCTCCGAAAAAAAACAGATCGCCCTCAAGTACCTGCTGCCCAAGCAGGCCGCGGCCACGGGGTTCCACACCAGCCAGATATCCATGAAGGACGAGGCCGTGGAGCGGATCGTTCTGGAATACACCCGCGAGGCCGGGGTGCGGAATCTGGAGCGCGCCCTGGGCAGCGTCTGCCGCCGCCTGGCCCGACTCGTGCTGCAAGGCAAACGGAATCTGCCGGCGGTGATCGCGGCGGACGACCTCCCGGAGTTGCTCGGGCCGCCGCGTTTTCCCAGGGATACCGCCGCGCGCAGCAATGCTCCGGGCGTCGCCGCCGGACTGGTCTGGAGCGAAACTGGCGGCCACACCATCAACGTGGAGAGCGCCATCATGCACGGCACCGGCCGGCTGACCATGACCGGATCGCTGGGCCGGGTGCTTCGGGAATCCGCCCAGACGGCATTGAGCTACATCCGCAGTCAGGCCGGTCCCCTGGGCATCGAACCCGACTTCTTCCAAAACGCCGACATCCACGTGCACATTCCGGCCGGCTCCATCCCCAAGGACGGCCCATCGGCCGGAGTGACCATAGCCGTGGCCCTGGCCTCCCTGCTCAAAAACCAAGCCGTGCGCCAGGACACCGCCATGACCGGCGAGCTGACTCTGTCCGGCGAGTTGCTGCCCGTTAGCGGCATCCGCGAGAAGGTGCTGGCCGCGCAGCAGGCCGGCTTCACCCGCGTGCTCCTGCCGGCGGGCAACAAACGCGACATGGATGATCTTGATGATGAAATAGCCGGAAGCGTCACTGCCGTGTTCGTGGTCAACGCGGCCCAGGCCGTGCAGGAAGCATTGCAGACGGATTAAACTTATCGAGGGGACCCTGTCGCTCGAACACCGCGCACGGAGCCAATGGCCCCATGACCCCTTTTTGGAATCCGGGGAAACACAGTATCTCCAGCCACCGGAGGCGTTCTTATGAATCCAAACCGAGTCGTTTGAGTTTGCGCCAGAGGGAGGCGCGGTCGATGCCGAGGAGCAGTGCGGCCTGGGTCTTGTTGCCGCCTGTCTGGTCCAGCACCCAGGCGATGTAGCGCTTTTCGTTTTCCTGCAGGGTCACGAGTTCGGCGTCGGTCCGGCATTCCCGGGTCAGCCAGTGGCTGCGCTTCTGCAGATCCGGAGGCAGGTGTCTGGCCCGCAGCACGTCCCCGCTGCACATCACCAGCGAGCTTTCAATAATATTTTCCAGTTCGCGCACGTTGCCCGGGTAGTCGTACTCCTGAAGGATGGAGAGCACCTCGGGCGCGACGTCGAGCACTTTCTTGCCCATGGCGGTGGCGTGCTTGTGCAGAAAGAAGCGCGCCAGCAGCTCGATGTCCTCGGGTCGTTCGCTCAGGGTTGGGGTGCGGATGGTGATGACGTTGAGCCGGTAGTACAGGTCGCGGCGGAACTCCTCGTCCTCCACTGCCTGTTGGAGATCCTTGTTCGTGGCGGCGATGAAGCGTACGTCCACGGCGATTTCCCTGGAGCCGCCCAGGCGTATAAGCGTCTTGTACTCCAGGGTGCGCAGGAGCTTGGTCTGCATGGAGAGCGGCATGTCACCGATCTCGTCCAGAAAGAACGTGCCGCCGTCGGCCTGCTCTAGCAATCCCTTCTTCAGGTTGCCGGCTCCGGTGAATGCTTCCTTTTCGTGGCCAAAGAGTTCGTTGGCCAGCAGGGTTTCGGTGAATCCGGCGCAGTTCACGGCCAGGAATCGTTGGCTGCGCCTGGCGCTGAGGTGGTGGATGGCCCGGGCCACGAGCTCCTTGCCCGTGCCGGTTTCCCCGAGGATGAGCACGTTGGAGCTTACGGATGCCACCTGGGCGATATGCTCGCGCAACCGCACAATGGCGTCCGACTGGCCCACGATCTGGGGGATTTCAGCCTCCGCCGCCCTGGTGCGCAGTTCCTGGAGCTCCCGGGACATGGAGTTCTTCTCCAGGGCCTTGCGCACTATGGCCCGCAACTCGTCCAGCTTGTAGGGCTTGGCCAGGTAATGGTAGGCGCCCTGCTCCATGGCCTGCACCGCGGTTTCCACGGTGGCGTATCCTGTGAGCATAATGACCTCGGCCTCGGGATGCATGCTCTTGGATGCTTCCAGCACGCCCATGCCGTCCACATGCCTCATGCGCAGATCCGTGAGCACCACGTCGTAGCCGTTGGCGCGCAGCAGTTCGAGGGCGGCCTCGCCGTCCCTGGCCGCATCCACCGTGTATCCGTCGCGCTCCAGAACGTGCGCCAGGTTTTCCCGGGTTATCTCCTCGTCCTCAACTATCAGTATGCGGATCTCGCTGCTCACAGGCTTTACCGCTCCGTCGCATTCTTGGGTATGCGGATGGTGAATGTGGTGCCGTAGCCGACCGCGCTCTCCACGTCGATAGTGCCGCCGTGTTTTTCAACGATGCCGTAGACGATGGACAATCCGAGTCCTGTGCCGCCGGTGTCGAGCTTGGTGGTGAAGAATGGATCGAATATCTGGTCGCGCACTTCTCTGGGAATGCCCTTGCCCGTGTCCGAAACACTGATCTGCACGTCGTTCTCCAACTCCTGCGCCGCGATGGCGACCCGGCCGGCTTCGTCGCCAATGGCGTGCACCGCGTTGATGACGAGGTTGAGCAAGGCCTCCTGGAACCGTTGGGCGTCCAGATGGACCTCGAGATCGTCCGGCATTTCGACGTCGAGTTCCACATTGCCCGGCACCTGGCTGGAAACGAGGCGGACGGTTTTGTTGACCACGGTGGCCAGGTTCACACGCACTATGGAGAAACTGTGCTCCCGCGAGAATTCCAGGAGCCCCTGGACTATCTCTTTGGCGCGCAGGGATTCGCTTTCCACGTTGTTCAGCAGCTTGCGCGCGAACTTCGGGTCCACGCTGTCCATCTCTTCGCACAGGATCTGGCTCGACGTGGAGATATTGTTCAGGGGGTTGTTGAGCTGGTGGGCTATGCCCGCGGCCAGCGTGCCGATGGAGGAAAGCTTCTGCGCCTGGAGCAGTTGGGTCTGGCGCAGTTCCAGCTCGCGGACCATGGCGTTGAGAGCGCGGACTATCGTCTTGGCCTCGCTCTCTCCGCCCACCTCGGGCAACGGTTCGAATATGCCCTGGGCGATGCGCCGCGTTGCGGTCTGGATGATGTACAGGGTGTTGAAGAGCCGGCCGAACATCATGACGGCGACTGTGACGCCCAGAGCGATGACCACGGCGACCGAGATGAGCAACTGCATCTTGAGTGTGTCGATGATGTTGACGATGCGCTTGCTTTCCGAGGCCATGAGATTCTCGGCGAGGCTGACCATCTTCTTGCCGTGCATGCGGATATTGTGCAGCTGCTCCGCGCTGGCCGGCTTGCCGCCCTGCAGCTCCTGGCGCAGGATTTCCATGCTCTGCTCGTAGGCGGCAAAATGCTCGCGCAAGCTGCCCATGGTGTTCAGCACACCGGGCTTGCGTCGTTTGTCCGCCACATCGTCCACCAGAACCCGAGCGTTGTTCAGATAGCTCCTTGCTTCCGTCAGATCCTCGGAGTTGCCGTAGAGCAGATAGTTCTTCTCGAACCGCCTGGCTTCCAGCAGGGCGTTGTTCAGCTGTTGCACCTCGCCCACGAGCAGGGTCAGCTCGCGGATACGCACGAGATCGAATAAAGAGAGCGTCCCCACGATGCCCATGCTGATGATGAAGAACAGCAGGGCCGCGAAGAAACGCTGTCTGAGGGTCAATCGCCACGCGGAAATTTTCAGCATGCCAGTCACACGGGTTGATATGAGTCCGCGAGCGCATTCTGAAACCGGCTTCGCGATTCACGAACACAGCTCTGAGAGGTACTCCCCTCGGCCAGCTATTTCAAGGCGCGTGAAGAGATTTGCCGAGCTATGCCGGGCGGCTCTTGCGAGTGCCACGGCGCGTCGCTGAAAGTCCGGCGGCCACGCGCGCCCCTTACGGCCATGGCTTTGAATGATTTTTCGAATTTTTACCCGGCAATAACAGTACGCGCATAGAATGCGTTCACATCCCTTGCTTTTTTTCTCCAGACGCCTTATTTTTACTGAACCCACATTCAGTTGTTTTATTTTCGAAGGTGCAGTCTTGAAGTCAGAACTCTTCGATCTCTTGTCCGCCATGGGCTCGGACGACAACCCGGAACGTCTTGTGGACGTTTTCCTGGACGGCTTGCATGCGCTCTTTCCACGTCTCCGGTTCACACGCGAGCTCGATACCGAAACAGGCTTCTACTTCAAGCTCTCCGTCGGCGTGAGCCAGGCCATTGTCGTGGGGGTCACCGGCGGGGTCGAGACGCTCTCCCCGGAAGACCGCGCGATTCTGGACGATGCCTTCGGCATAGCCGGCCGGGTCATTGCCTCCCGCGCCCGCGATGCGCACCCGGGCAACGGTCTGCCGGAGGTTGGCGGCACCGAGGCCCCGTCTCCGTCCTCGCAACGGGACCGCATTGTCCAGACACTGCTGCACATCAACGAGCGCAACGTGCTCATCGGCCGGCTGGTGGACATCGGATTCTGGGACTACTGTTTTCATACCGGCGTCATGACCTGGTCGGACACACTGTTCAAGCTCCTCGGCCAGACCCCGGACTCTCTCACTCCCAGCCTGAAAAACGCCCTGCGGGCTATACATCCGGAGGATCGCAAGCGCCTGCGCACCGAAGTGCGCACGATGTTCCGCCATGGCGGCAGGCTCGAATGCGACTGCCGAGCCGTTCTGCCGGACGGCTCCACGCGCTGGATTCTGGTCTCCGGCGCCATGCTCTCCGCCGCATGGGACAACCAGACCCAGCTCGTCGGCGTGGCCATGGACATAACCGCCCGCAAACAAGCCCAGCAAAACCTGCAGCGCGAGGAGCAGAAGTACCGCCAGCTGGTGAACAACGCCAACGAATGGATACTCGTCTCGCAGGACGGCGTCATCCGGTTCTCCAACCCCATGGTCCGGCCCATCCTCGGGTACGAGGCGGAGGAACTCGTCGACAAGCCCTTCGAACAGTACATCCTTCCGGACGACTTGCCCATGGTCATCGAAAACCACCGCAATCGCATTGCTGGCTACGCCGTGCCCAACTACACCTTCCGCGCACTGGCCAGGAACGGCGAAACGCGCTGGCTCGAAACCAGCGGCGTCCCATGCGAGTGGGAAGGCGCTCCGGCCGGCCTCACCTTCCTCATGGACGTCACCGACCAACGAGTCGCCCAGGATGCCCTGCGGCGCAGCGAAGAACGGCTCTCCCTCGCCCTGGAGGCGACCAAGGACTGCATCTTCGACTGGATGCTCGAAGAGGATTCGTTTTACGTGAGCCCTCGCCTGGCCCGCATTCTCGGCTACAATCCCGATGAGTTCCCTTCCTCGCACCTCTTTCTCATGAGCCTGGTCCACCCGCAGGACGCGCCCTTGCTGGAAGCAAGCCTGAAGCATCACATCCAGGGACGGTTCGGCGCCGTACGGTCTGAATTCCGCATGCTGCGCAAGGACGGAGCCTGGTGCTGGATGCTGATGCGCTGCAAATCGGTGGAGCACGACCCGTACGGCCGACCCGTGCGCATCGTTGGGGCGTTTACGGATGTTTCCCAACGCCGCTTCGCCGAGGAGGGCATGCGGGATTTCGCGCAGATATTCTCGTCATCTCCCGTGCTCATGGCGCTTCTCGACAAGGATTTCCGGTACCGCTACGCCAACCCATCCTATCGTGCTGCTTTTGGCCTGAAATCGGGAGAAGTCGTAGGCAGTCATGCCCGCGATATCTTAGGATCTGAGGCATTCGAGAACCAATACAAGGAATTACTCGAGCGCTGCCTGCACGGTGAAACCATCCTCTTCAACCAGTCCATGGAATATCCTGGTCTGGAAGGCGAACGATTCTTCAACATCATGTACTTCCCCCACCGGGACATTCACGGGAAGATCAAAGGCGTGGTGATCCATCGCAGCGACATGACCGAACTCAAGCAGGCCGAGGATTCGCTGAAGACCAGCGAATGGATGCTGACCAACATTGTCCGCGACCTCGGCGTGATCCTCTTGAGCGCGGACAAGGACGGCGTCATCAACTACACGGCCGGCCGCGGCCTGGAGGACATCGGAATCACTCCCGAGGAGGTGGTGGGCACATCGATCCACGACCGCAGCCCCGCTTTCAACGCCGCTGCCAAACGCGCCCTGGCCGGCGAAACCTTCTGCACCGAGATCGAGCACCTGGGTGAGTTCTTTAACGCGTGCTTCAACCCCTTCCGGGACGACCAGGGGGACGTGATCGGCCTGTTGGGCGTCTGCGTGAGCATATCCGAACAAAAAAAGGCGGAGCAGGCCCTGCGCCGCGCAGAACGCATGGAGGCCGTGGGCACGCTGGCCGGCGGCATAGCCCACGACTTCAACAACATACTCGCCGCCATCCAGAACCTCGCGTTTCTGCTGCGCATGCAGACGCCGGAACACGGAGCGGCGCGCAACGACCTGGACCAGATCATCGCCTCCACGGACCGCGGCAAGAAGCTGGTCCAACAGATTCTGACCTTCAGCCGCAAGGACGAAAGCAGCGACAAAAACCCGCTCTGCCCGGGCGTACTTGTCAATGAAACGCTCAAACTCCTCCGCGCCTCCCTGCCGGCCAACATCGATTTCCGGTTCGAGAACGAGGCCCCCGACGCGGTGATCCTGGCCAACACCACGAACATCCACCAGGTCATGCTCAACCTGTGCACCAACGCCTCCGACGCCATGAAGGAGTCCGGCGGCGAGATCCTCATCCGCCTGCGCAAAGCTCCCGTGGCGCAGGACGACCCTGAGCTGCACGAGGGCGAATACCTCGTGCTCAGCGTCTCCGATTCCGGCCAGGGCGTGGACCCGTCTTTGGGCGACAAGATCTTCGACCCCTTCTACACCACCAAGGCCCTGGGACGCGGCACCGGCCTCGGATTGTCCGTGGTCCACGGCATCATGCGCCGCCACGGCGGCGTCATCCGCTACGAAAGCACTCCGGGCCAGGGCTCTGTGTTCAGCGCCTACTTTCCCCTCTCCGACATGCCCGTGCGGTACGACGACACCGTGGCGTCCGCTCCCAGACATGGGGCCGGCAGAATCCTCTTCGTGGACGACGAGGCCGCCCTGCGGGATTCCAGCCGGCGCATCCTGGAGGGGCTGGGCTACGCCGTCCAGACCGCCGCCGACGGCCAAGAGGCCCTGGAGCTCATCCGGGACGGCGAGTTCGATCTGGTCATCACGGACATGGCCATGCCGCGCATGACCGGCAGCCAGCTGGCCCAGAAGTTGCGCGAGACCAGGCCCGGCGTGCCGCTGCTGCTCTGCACAGGATACAGCGACACCTTCGGCCCCGAGGACGCTGTCCAGGCCGGCATGGCAGGATACTTCCATAAGCCTTTGGACTGGGAACAGCTCAGCAAACTGATTGCCGATTCAATTGGTCGGAGCGTACAGCATGGCGCGTGTACTGGTCATTGATGACGACCCGGGCTTCGGCTACAGCCTGGGCCGCATCGCCGAAGAAAAGGGCCACGACGCCCTGCTCGCCCCCACCCTGGAGCAGGGCCGGCAGACCGCCCGCGACGAGGCCGTGGACCTCATCTTCCTCGACGTGAACCTCCCGGACGGCCTGGGCCTGGACGCGCTGGACGAGCTGCGCGCCACGCCGAGCAATCCGCAGGTCATCATCATCACCGGCTTCGGCGACCCGGACGGCGCGGAGCTCGCCATAAAAAGCGGCGCCTTCAACTATATCGACAAGTCCAGTTCGTTCCAGCAGATCGTTTTGAACATGGAGCGGGCCTTGTCCTTCCAGGCCCGGGAAAGGGACCGGGGGCGGGAAGCGCTGCGCCTTGCCGGCATCGTGGGCGAAAGCCAGGCCATGCGGCAAGCCATGGACATGGTCGCCAGGAGCGCGGCGAGCAAGGTTCCGGTTCTGGTAACTGGCGAAACCGGCACCGGCAAGGAGCTCGTGGCCAGGGCGATTCACGACAACAGCGCCCGCGCGAACCAGCCCTTTGTGGTTGTGGACTGCGCCGCTCTGCCGGAAAACCTTGTGGAGTCCATCCTGTTCGGCCACGTCAGAGGCGCGTTCACCGGCGCGGAAGCCAACCGCGAGGGCCTGGTGGCGCTCGCCCATGGCGGGACTCTGTTCCTGGACGAAATCGGCGAGCTGCCCCTGCACGTGCAGCGGATGTTCCTGCGCGTGCTGGAGGAACGCAGGTTCCGGCCGGTCGGATCGCGCACCGAGCAGACGAGCGACTTCCGCCTCGTCTCGGCCACGAATCGCGACCTCGACGCCATGTGCGACCAGGGAGCATTCCGCGACGATCTGCTGTTCCGCATCCGGGCCTCGCACATCCACCTGCCCCCGCTGCGCGAGCGCCACGGGGATCTTTCCCGGCTGGTGCGCCACCACCTGCAGCGCATCGGCGAGGAAGCCGGCCAGCAGCCCAAGGCCGCTTCGCCTGAGTTCCTCCAGGCCCTGGCCTCACACGACTGGCCGGGCAACGTGCGCGAGCTCGTGCATACCCTGGAGCAGGCGAGCGTCGCGGCCGGCGCCGACCCCATGCTCTACCCCGAGCACCTCGGCGTGGCGTTGCGCGCATTGGCCGCAAGAGGAGCCCT
>JBMCLC010000009.1:0-12406 GCA_048614715.1 Oceanidesulfovibrio sp. | reverse complement strand
TCTTGATGCGCGTCAGGGCGTGGACCATGTCGCGGTTGCCGCAGCAGAAGCCCACGCGCCAGCCGGCCATGGAGTAGGACTTGGTCAGGGAGAAAAATTCCACGCCCACGTCCCTGGCTCCTTCCGCCTGCAGGAAGGAGGGCGGCTGGTAGCCGTCGTAGGTCAGGTCGGCGTAGGCCAGGTCGTGGATGACCCAGACATTGTGCTCCCTGGCCCAGTCCACGATGCGCTGGAAGAAATCGACCTCCACGCACACGGTGGTGGGGTTGTGCGGGTAGCAGATGACCAGCAGCTTGGGCTTGGGCCAGGTCTGCTTGGTGGCGAGCATGAGGTCTTCGAAGAAGTCGCGCCCCTTGCCGATGGGTATGCGGCGCACATCCGCCCCGGCGATGATGGAGGCGTAGGGATGGATGGGGTAGGCCGGATCGGTGGCGAAGACCACGTCGCCCGGGCTGAGCATGGCCATGGCGAGGTGGGAGAGACCCTCCTTGGCGCCCATGGTGACCACGGCTTCCTTGTCCGGATCGATATAGAGGTCATACCGGCGCTGGTACCAGTCCGCGATGGCCCGGCGCAGGTTCGGGATGCCACGGGATGCGGAGTAGCGGTGGTTCTTGGGGTTCTGCGCCGCCTCACAGAGCTTGTCCACGATGTGCTGCGGCGTGGGCATGTCGGGATTGCCCATGCCCAGGTCGACGATGTCGATGTTTTGCCGCCTGAGCTGCATCTTCAGGTCGTTTACGATGGCGAAGACGTACGGTGGGAGGCGGTCGATACGGGGGAAAGTGGATGGTTCCATAGTACAAGGTTCTCCGGCGCGTCCGGCTGCCGTCGGTACGCGGTTTCAATTGGGTCTTACCGTATCGGCGGGAGTATAGTCCCGAAGACTATAGTCCACAAGGGGGGAGGCCGCAGGCGAGCACGTACGGAGCAAGCAGCCGCGGGGTTTTTGGGTTTTGGTAACTGTTCTGCAAAAAAATAATGCCGCTGCCCCTTGCCAAACGGAAAGGCATGCGTATAGTTGCTCGTTGTCGGTGTTAGCACTCATCGAATATGAGTGCCAGCACCAAGACGAATCTTGGCAACTCGTCATTTTTATTCACAAACCATATCGTACTGTGGAGGTAACGACATGAAACTCAAGCCGTTGCACGATCGCGTTCTCGTTAAGCGCCTCGAGGAAGAGGAAAAGACCAAGGGAGGCATCATCATTCCCGACACCGCCAAGGAAAAGCCCATCAAGGGCGAGATCGTTGCTGTTGGTCCCGGCAAGATCAACGACAAGGGCGACAAGATCAAACTGACCGTGGACAAGGGCGACAAGGTCCTGTTCAACAAGTACGCTGGCACCGAGATCAAGGTCGACGGCGAAGAGTTCCTCGTCATGCGCGAGGACGACATCCTGGCCATCATCGACTAAGCGTCTGCGCTCCAATCGCAGTATTCAGATTCTTTCTTATCACCAAGTGAAGCATATTCAGGAGGCATAGAAATATGGCTGCTAAAGATATTAAGTTCGACGTAAGGGCCCGCGAGCAGCTCCAGCGCGGCGTGGACAAGCTTGCCAACGCCGTGAAGGTGACTCTCGGACCCAAAGGCCGCAACGTGGTCATCGAAAAGTCCTTCGGCTCCCCGGTCATCACCAAGGACGGCGTGACCGTGGCCAAGGAGATCGAGCTCGAGGACAAGTTCGAGAACATGGGCGCCCAGATGGTCAAGGAAGTCGCTTCCAAGACCTCCGATGTCGCGGGCGACGGCACCACCACCGCCACCATTCTGGCCCAGGCCATCTTCCGCGAAGGCGTCAAGCTCGTGGCCGCTGGCCGCAACCCCATGGCCATCAAGCGCGGCATCGACAAGGCTGTCGAAGCCATCGTGGCAGAGCTGGCCAACTTCGCCAAGCCCACCCGCGATCAGAAAGAGATCGCCCAGGTTGGCACCATTTCCGCCAACAACGACGCCACCATCGGCAACATCATCGCCGAGGCCATGAACAAGGTCGGCAAGGAAGGCGTCATCACCGTGGAAGAGGCCAAGGGCCTGGAAACCACCCTTGACGTGGTCGAGGGCATGCAGTTCGACCGCGGCTACCTCTCTCCCTATTTCGTGACCGATTCCGAGAAGATGGTCTGCGAGCTCGACGATCCGCTGATCCTCATCTACGACAAGAAGATCTCCTCCATGAAGGATCTTCTGCCGGCTCTGGAGCAGGTCGCCAAGATGAGCCGCCCGCTGATCATCATCTCCGAGGACATCGAGGGCGAAGCCCTGGCCACCCTCGTGGTGAACAAGCTCCGCGGAACCCTGCAGGTCGTCGCCGTCAAGGCCCCCGGCTTCGGCGATCGCCGCAAGGCCATGCTGCAGGACATCGCCGTGCTCACCGGCGGCAAGGTCATCTCCGAGGACATCGGCCTCAAGCTGGAGAACGTCACGGTCAACGACCTGGGTAATGCCAAGCGCGTGGTTGTGGACAAAGAGAACACCACCATCGTGGACGGCGCCGGCTCCGCCGACGACATCAAGGCCCGCATCGGCCAGATCCGCGCCCAGATCGACGAGACCACCTCGGACTACGACCGCGAGAAGCTCCAGGAGCGCCTGGCCAAGATCGTGGGCGGCGTTGCCGTGATCAACGTTGGCGCGGCCACCGAGACCGAGATGAAGGAAAAGAAGGCTCGGGTGGAAGACGCCCTGAACGCGACCCGCGCGGCCGTGGAGGAAGGCATCGTTCCCGGCGGCGGCGTGGCCCTGGTCCGCTGCCTCAAGGCTGTGGAGAGCGTGAAGCCCGCCGATGACGACGAGCTGGCCGGCGTTGGCATCGTGCGCCGCGCCGCCGAGGAGCCGCTCCGCCAGATCGCCGGCAACGCCGGCCTGGAAGGCGCCATCGTCCTCGAGAAGGTTGTCGAGGGCAAGGGCGATGGCTTCGGCTTCAACGCCGGCACCTGCGAGTACGAGGACCTCATCAAGTCCGGCGTCATCGATCCCAAGAAAGTGACCCGCATCGCCCTGCAGAACGCCGCTTCCGTGGCGGGCCTGCTGCTGACCACCGAGGCCGCCATCGCCGAGAAGCCCAAGGAAGAGGGCGCGGCTCCTGCCATGCCCGGCGGCATGGGCGGCATGGGCGGCATGGGCGGCATGTACTAGAGCATGCGCTCAGCCGCTTAGGCCAACCAGCCTGACTATAGATGGAATGAACCCGGCCTCTTCGATGGAGGGGCCGGGTTTTTTTGCACCGGAGGATTGCCGGCAGTGCTTTCACCGTATGAGCCGAAACAATCATGGCCCCGCGAAAAACGAGTCAAAGAACGCTTTCTTTCCTGCGCATCTCGATTCTTCCCAGCATGAACGCACGATCGCTCGTTCTCCTTCGGGCCCGGCGAGTACAATCCGCCAGGGGCGCTTGCCGCGCACGACATGCGTGTAGGTCGCAAAACTCTCCGCGAAATCCTCATGGATGCACATGGCGCCGTACAAGCTCGCAAAGTTGGTCCGCCGCAGCGTTTCATAAATGTCCGGAGCCCGGGATATGGTCAGGGTCTCCTCGCCGATGTGGTAGAAACTCAGTTGCGTGCGTTCAGGAAAAAAATTGTCGAAACGGCTGCGCACCCGGCCATTGTCCATTTCCCAGGAGAGCCCGAGGAATGGGTAATCCTCCCAGGGTTCGGAGGTGATGTCCATGAACGCCGGATGCGCCTCGCCAACATAGCCGAGCACATGGCCCAGCTCGTGGAGCATGATGAAACGGACCGCGTTGTCGATCGTGTCGTTTTCAGGCTCCTCGATCGCCATTGTCAGGCGGATGTCGGCGTCGCGCTGGAAGGTGCTGTTTTCCTTCCACGAAATCCATTCGTTGGCCGGTTTGTCCGACAGGGCCCCGGCGCTGAGAACAATGAAGCCCAGCCGCTGGCCATCGTCACCCAGAAACTCCTCGGAGTAGCCGCTGCACCCGAGGTCATCCACGAGAAAAATGCCCGTGAGCCGTTCGCGCAACAGATCGCGCAGCGGTTCGGAAAGGTCGCTCAGGATGCTTGCGAAGGCCTTCTCGAAAACAGGGTCAGCCGGCGCCGGCCCGGGAATGGTCGGCAGGTTGCCTTGTTCGTGCTCCGCTGCCAGATAACGGAGAATGAACTCCGGAGCCGGGCGGATACGGGAATCCAACGGGGGAAGCGTTCCGTTGTCCGACATGAAGTACGATTCGGCCAAGAGCGGTGCGCCCTGGGCATGGCAGTCGGCGGCGTGGCAACCCCACAGCGCGCCGAGGGCGAGCAGCAAAGTGAGGATGGCGCGCGCCGATACGGCGCACCACGCCCGCACTGTCATGAAAAGACTCAAGACGCGGCGGGGCGGAGCGTCGCGGTTCGCGTCCCGTGGAACAGGCATCGAGGGGAATATGTTGAGGGCAGCGCTCTTGCAGCGCAAATCATGGCGTGGGACACGCTGGATGGTGCTGGATTCGTGCTTGTTCATGGCAGATTGGTATCAAGACTCGCCCGGGTTGTGAACATGCGTTGACTCCTCCGGGGCAGGGCGACTGCACGGTTGAGAAGCGTGCTCAATGCAACAGCGCATCCTTCACGTCTCGTCCCACCAATTCCGCCTCCAGCGGGTTCTTGGGGTTGACCCACAGTTCGCACAGGCCGTTCCTGTTCACCACCTTCTCCAAAAAGCGCCTGACCCCTGATTGCGTGCCGAAGCTGCGCCAGAACGACGGCGTCACCCGGTACGTCTCGCCGTTCAGCTCGAACTCGCAGAGCAGGGTGAAGAACCAGGTTGTGCCCGAGTCGGCGCCGTCTGCGTAACCGATATCCTCGTATATCTCCTTATCCAGAACCCGGGCCTGGACGCGCCGCCAGTCGCGGCGGACCCGGCGGCCGCCGTGCCAGAGTGAGACGAACATCACCACGAGGCCTGTGGCCATCACCACCACCCAGCTCATGGTGCGGTCCAGCAGGGGGGAGTCCTGTTCGATGAGAATTTTCGTCGCCATGGCCGCGGCGATAAGCGCCACAGGGAACACGAGCATGGACCACGGCGTGGCGCCGGTGCGCCGTTTCTCCATGACAACGGCAATGACGCAGCAGCCGATGAAGATGCTGAGAAGCAGGGGGAAACCGAGCAGAAACGGCATACTGCCCGCCAGGAAAAGGAACGCGCCGAGCAGGGCGCCGGGGTTGTTTCGCGGCCGCCAGAGGGCGGTGTACGGGATGTACTGGATTCGCCGGGGACCCAGCTCGTGTGTCCGCTCGTTTTTCAGGAAGAACAGGACGTACACGAGAACGGCAAGGCAGAGGCCGATGAAGATGAGCCAGGAGAGGTTGTCCAGAATAAATCCGGTCCAGTCCATTGGGCGTCCTTGGTGTGTTGACTGACCAATTGTTTCGGCGGCATACCCCACAGAGGCCTCCCGCCGCAATCCGGACAGCCCATTGTGCCGCTTGTGTTACAGCGCCTCACTGGCATTCTTTTTCATTCTCCAGCACATTGGACTCCCCATCCCGCGCCGCCTCGGCCCGGTCTTCCTGGATCTGCTCATCCAGGAATGTATCCCGGTGCACGTCGGCGCGGCGCGCCGATGCGGCCAAATCCTCGGGACGCTTGAGCGCCTCTGGTTTCGTCGTCTCCTCCTCGCGCAGCACCATGATGTCCTGGCGCGGGTAGGGCATCTCGATGTCGGCGGCCTCCAGGGCTTCCTTCACGATGCGGATGGCCTCGGACTGGACCTTGAGGAACTCGTACTTGCGCTGGTCCACCCAGCCGTGGAAACGCACGATGACGGCGAAGTCGCTGATGGCCTGCACGCGCATGAACGGCGAGGGATCCTCCAAAACGCCCGGCAGCAGGGCAAGGGCCTCGCAGCCGATGCGTTGGATATGGGCCAGATCCTCGGAGCCGCCCACGCCCACATCTAAGTTGAATCCGCGCAACGGGTTGCGGGTGTAGTTGATGATAACGCTCTCGAAGACCATGGCGTTGGGCAGCCGCAGGTGGTTGCCTTCCAAGGTCATGAGCACGAGCTCGCGCGAGTTCATGCGCACCACGCTGCCGGCGTGCTGGCCGACTTCCACGAAGTCGTTCACGGTGAACGGAGAGCGCAGCGAGAGAAGTATGCCGGCCAGGTAGTTTTCCATGATGTCTCGGAAGGCGAAGCCCACGGTGAGGCCGAAGAGACCGGCGGCGCCGAGCACGGCGCCGGCCACGGAGGTAAGCCCCAGCACCTCGAGGGCTGCGAGCAGTCCCAGAGCAAATATGGCGAGGCCGAGCAGACGGTGCAGGGAACTGGCGAGCAGGGGATTGCGGGTGAACCGCCGGGCGAGCCAGCGGGAGCGGGAGAACAGCACCGCCACGAGGATGAAGACAAACAGCATGGCCAGGGCGATGGTCAGGGCCGGGAGCATGGCCAGGGTGTCGGACCAGAGCTTTCCCAGGGTCTTCCACAGAAAGCTGATGCGGGTGGTGGGCGCGGTGTTCAGGGTTATCTCGTCCATTACGTGGATAACGCCGTCCAGCTTCTGGGCGATCTCCAGTGCGGCTTCGCGTGCGGCGGCGTCGTTCGCCTCGGCGCCCAGCCATACGACACCGTCCTGCACGCGCACCGTGGCGTTACCCAGCCCCTCCATGGCCGCGAGGATGCGTTCCAGGGTGCGGCGCAGCGTCTGGTCCTGCACGGTGGGGCCGCCGGGTTCATGTGCCGGGGCGGGCTCGAATGTCACCTGGGGAGCCGACTGCGTGCCGGCGGCCGACTGGGCCGAGGCGTATTCCACGGCCCAGGCCAGGAACATGGGCGTGATGAGCGCAAGGAGAACGGCGAAGTAACAGTGGTCGCGGACTGGCGTGTGGCGTAGTCGCATGATGGGGTCTCGTCGCTGGGATTGTAGCCTGATCAGAGGATTCCTTATAGCGTACCATATTTTCAACATCAGAGCGAGCTTGCATCGTGCAGGCGCTTCCGGCTATAGACCCTGTGCGTCCGCGCGGCGCAATATTATGTTGGAGCAAGAGACCATGGATTTGAAGAACATCGCCCGGCTGCGGGTGACCTGCCCGGACAAGCCCGGCATAATCGCCGCGGTGACCTCGTTTCTGCATCACCACGGAGCGAATATCACCGCCCTGGACCAGCACGCCACGGAACCCTACGGCGGCACGCTCTACCTGCGCCTGGAGTTCCAGACGCTGAACATGGACGTCTCCGGTCCGGCGCTGGAGCGCGCGTTCCAGGACGTGGTCGCCACGCCGTTCGACATGGCCTGGGACATCACCTACGGACGCAACGTCAAGCGGACAGCGATCCTGGTCTCGCGGCAGGAGCACTGCCTCATGGAGTTGCTCTGGCGCTTCGCGCGCGGAGAGCTGCCCTGCGAGGTGACCATGGTGCTTTCCAACCATCCCGACCAGCGCGAGGCCGTGGAGAACTTCGGCATACCGTACCATTACGTGCCGGTAGACGGTGACAAAGCCGCTTCGGAAGCTCGAATGCTGGAGATCATGGACGGCCAGGTCGACCTCGTGGTCCTCGCGCGCTACATGCAGATTCTGTCCGAATCCTTCGTGGAACATTTTCCCAACCGCATCATCAATATCCACCATTCCTTCCTGCCGGCCTTCGCCGGGGCGGATCCCTACCGCCAGGCGTACGACCGCGGGGTCAAGCTCATTGGCGCCACGGCCCACTACGTGACGCCCGAGCTGGACGCGGGACCCATCATCGAGCAGGACGTCACCCGCGTGTCCCACCGCCATTCCGTGGAGGAGCTGCGCGCCATCGGCCGCGACCTGGAGCGCCAGGTGCTGGCCCGCGCCGTGTCCAGCCACCTGGACGACAAGATCATCGTCAGCGGCAACAAGACCTGGGTGTTCTAAAAGCGCTGCGGTTCTCCGGGATGTATCGGAGGCGCGGGCCGAAAGCGTCACGCGGCGGTGGCGGACAATCGCTCCGAGAGCCGGTCCAGGGCTGCGGCGAGCGCTTCGGCCTCCACTGGTTTGGCCAGGTAGTCGTCCATGCCGGCTTGTTTGAACGCTTCTTCATCACCGGGCATGGCGTAGGCGGTCATGGCGATGATCGGGATGGAAGCCGGTAAGGCGCCAGAGGTGTTTTTCCGGATGGAGCGGGTGGCGGCCACCCCATCGAGTTTGGGCATGTGGATGTCCATGATCACGGCGTCGAAATCTTCGGCGGCGAGCATGTCGAGCGCTTCCTGGCCGTTCGAGGCTTCATGCGCGTCGTGGCCGAGCTTTTCCAGCAGGCGCACGGCGTAGAATCGACTGACGATCTCGTCCTCCACCACGAGCAGCTTGAGAGGCCTGTGCCGGTCGTGGGGCGCCACGGTGGGTGGGACCTGTCGTTCGTCGCGTTCACTCTCGGCGTTTTCCAGAACCACGGTCACGTGGACGTCCGTGCCGCGGCCGTATTCGCTGTCCATGACAAGCGAGCCGTCCATCGTTTGCACGAGCCGCTTGACAATGGTCAGGCCGAGCCCCACGCCGCCGTAGCGTCTGGTGTAGGAACTGTCGGCCTGGGTGAAGGATTCGAAGACCTCTGTGAGCTTCTGGTCCGGTATGCCGATGCCCGTGTCGTGGATCAGGAAATGGATGGGCACGCGGTCCGAGCCCGCTGCAAAGGGAAGCGCCGAAATATGCAGGGACACCTGGCCGGAGTCGGTGTACTTCACCGCGTTGCCCACGAGGTTGAACAGCACCTGGCGCAGACGTCCGGGGTCGCCCTTCAGCTTTACGGGCACGTCCTCGTCTATGTCGTACAGAAAATCCAGGCCCTTGATTTCCGCTTCCTTGCTGTAAGTGTTCACAACGGGCCCGATGATTTCGTTCAGGTCGAATTCATCGTGCGCGAGTTCGAACTTGTTCGCCTCGATACGCGAGATGTCCAGAATGTCACTCAGGATACGCAAAAGGCTCTGGCTGGAGGCCATGGCCGTTGCTATGTACTGGCGCTGTTCGTCGTCGTGGCTGATGGACTCCATGAGCTGGAGCATGCCCATGATGCCGTTGAGGGGCGTACGCACCTCGTGGCTCATGGTGGCCAGGAACTCGCTTTTGACCTGGCTGGCGAGCTCGGCCGATTCCTTGGCGACGCGCAGGGCGTCCTCGGCGCGGGAGCGTTCGGTGAGGTCCACGCCCAGGCAGGTAACCTCCACGATGCGGTCTTGGTCGTTCCTCGTAACAGCGTTGGACCACGCAACATCGAGCCTGTCGCCCGACCGGGTGAGGATTTCGTATTCGTAATTCGACACCCCGTTCAACGACTGCTGGGCCATGGCGTTTTCGAAGACCTCCCGCACCGTCGTCCGCTCCTCCTCGGGCAAGAAAGTCTCGAACCAGTCGCTTTCCAGCGCCTCCTCGCGGGTGTAGCCGGTCAATTCGAGGAAATAGTCGTTGGCAAAGGTGATTTTTCCCTCGGTATTCAGGGAAATGCCTATGAGCGGGATGTTTTCCAGCACGTTGCGGAACTTGTATTCCGAACGGACAAGAGCCTCGGCGGAACGCTTCCGTTTGGTGATGTCCCGGAAGTTGGCGAGCAGGTGGAGGCGGCCGTTTTGCAGCATGGGCGTGGTGCGGTACTCGTAGTGCATGATCCTTCCGGAACCGCGTTGCGCCGTGCCCTCGCCGAAGAACGCCTCGTCCCGTTCGGCCATGTCCCATGCTTGCTGGAATATGGCGTACATGTTCGGATTCAGGAAGTCCTTGGGGGTCGACTTGAGGATGGTCGTCAAGGGCATGCGGAGCATCTCGCACGCCACGGGGTTGGCGGAGGCCACGGATTTGCGGTCGGCGAAGATGATCAGGGCGTCTGTGACGTTTTCCACGATGGAGCGAAAGCATCGTTCCGACTCTTCCTGTCGTGCGCGGACCATGAGTATGAGGCGCATTTGTCTGGCCGTGAGCATGTAGATGAGCACCGCCGACAAATAAACGAAGAGCAGCCCCTTGAACATTTGGTACCAGGCAATGGACCTGGGGACTTCCGAAAGCAGGTTTGCCAGGAGATCGGAGAAGACGATCCAGCCGGTACCCGCGAGAGCATAGACTAAGGCGACCTTGAAGGCGCTCGTGCGGTATGTGTGAATCGTCATCGTTCATGCCGCCTGGGGTTTACGGCGGGGGAAACGCAGCCTAGTGCAAGTATACATGGAAAAGGGCGCGGAGCAAAGAAAAGCTGAACTTCGGTGAGCATGCGACACCCAATATGGAAATGGGCGAACAGGGGGGCGATATCCGCCCCTTCGGCTGGCTCGCGCTATTTCTTGGCGATCACCCAGATGGCGTGGACCAGGCCGGGGATATAGCCGAGCAGAGTCAGCAGAATGTTGAGCCAGAAGTGCTTGCCGATGCCGACCTGGAGGAAGACGCCCAGCGGCGGGATGATCACGGAAAGAACGATGCGCAGAAAGTCAGCCATGGTTGCAGCTCCTTTTCGTTAGAATGGTCCAGTGTCAGGAAACTCGATTTATAGCACATTGCCCAGCCATGCGTAAGGAATAATCCGGAAGATGACGGAATGGCGATGCGTACGGTACGTCGGCATGGTGGTGCGGCCGAAGACGCTTGACAAAAGTCCGCGGATAGGAGCATCTGAAACGAAACAGGACGAGAAAGACGAATGTTGCTCCCGACCACGACCACCCAAGCGAACCGCCCCGCCGGCCTCTCGGCCGTTCTATCGGGCGTTCTTCTTGTAGTAGTCGTAGGTATTGGTGTATCGCGCCGTCGGGAAGCGTGTCCGTAACTCTTTCTCATCACACGGAATCAACGAGCCCCCGTCGGTACGCACCGGCGGGGGCTCTTCGTTTCCCGGCCGGAGCAGGCGGGAGCCAGACCAGCCAGGAGACGCCACATGCTGCACTCGACCAGAACCAGGACCACGGCATCGGCGGCCGCGCACGCCGCCATTCATCAGCAGACCGGGGCGGAATGCATCGTCCGCGCGTTGGAAGCGCACGGCGTGCGCACCGTGTTCGGCATTCCCGGAGGCTCCAACCTGCCCCTGTACGAGGCTCTGGGAAAAAGCGGAACCGTGCGCCACGTGCTGGTGCGCCACGAGCAGGCAGCCGGGTTCATGGCCCAGGGCGCGGCGCGCATCAGCGGCAGACCGGGGGTCTGCATTGCCACATCCGGTCCCGGCGCCACCAACCTGCTCACCGCCCTGGCAGACGCATACGCCGACGGCATTCCCATGGTCGCCCTCACAGGCCAGGTCCCGCGCGCGCTCCTGGGCACGCAGGCGTTCCAGGAGGCGGATATCACCGCCATGAGCCGGCCGGCGGTCAAGGCCTCCTGGACTGCCCGTTCCGCGGACGAGCTGGCAGAGCTTCTGGAGCGGGCGTTCGAGATCGCCGCCTCGCCCAGGCCCGGCCCGGTCCTCATAGACGTGCCCAAGGACGTGCAGCTGGAAAAGACCGCATACGCCATGCGCGCCGCACCCGCAGAAGGGCGGGACGATTGCGGCGCGGCGCTGGACATGGAGGCGGTTTTCCACACAGCGGCGCTGTTGGCGGAATCCTCCCGGCCCGTAATCCTGCTGGGCGCCGGGGCCGTGCGCTCCCGCGCCGGCGAACTCGCCTGCCGGCTGGCCCGTGCGCTGGACGCGCCCATGGCAGCGACCTTGCTCGGCCTCGGGGCCGTGCCGCACGACCACCCGGATTTTCTGGGCATGTGCGGCATGCACGGTACGCCGGAGGCCAACCAGGCCGTGGCGGAGTGCGACGTGCTGCTGAGCGTGGGCGCGCGGCTGGGAGACAGGACCACGGGCCGGCTCGAAGGGTTCTGCCCGGAAGCGCGCATCGTGCGCATAGACGCCGACCCCAAGGCGCGGCGGCAGGACGGCGCCCTCTTTCTGGGCGGCGACGCGGGCGACGTGCTGACCGCGCTGTTGTCCACGCTGGAAACACCGGAACAAAGACGAAAACCAGACGCCCCGCAGGAACCGCGAAGGTGCGAAAGCGCGGGTCGCCACGGATATGCCGATCCGGGAGACGGTCCGCGCGCCGTCATCCGCATGGCCGGTGAGGCCATGGGACCGGACGCCATCGTGGTCACGGACGTGGGCCAGCACCAGATGTGGACGGCGCAGGCCTATCCCTTTGCGCGGGCCGGCCGCTGGCTTACCTCCGGGGGGCTCGGAACCATGGGGTTCGGTCTGCCGGCGGCCCTGGGCGCGGCCATGAGCCGTCCGAAGGATCGGGTTCTGCTCGTTACCGGGGACGGCAGCCTGCTCATGAACCTGCAGGAGCTCGCCACCCTGCGCGAGTCCGGCGCGGACATCGCAATCCTGCTCATGGACAACGGAGGCCTCGGCCTGGTGCGTCAGCAACAGGACCTGTTCCACGGAGGACGGGACCACTCCTCGGCCTTCCGAGCCGGCACGGACTTCGCCGCCGTGGCGCGCGGGTTC
>JBMCLC010000008.1:0-13004 GCA_048614715.1 Oceanidesulfovibrio sp. | reverse complement strand
TTTAGAGAGATTCCATCTCTTTTTCGAGAACATAGCATATGCGCGCACTCACCCTGTTCACCAAGCTTCTTGAGGACCATGTCAGCCAATCCGGACTGGAGTGGCCGGAAAAAGCCAGCCTGGAACCGCCGAAGGACAAGCAGTTCGGAGATATGGCCTCCAACCTCGCCATGGTGCTTGCCGGCCAGGCCAAGGCCAAACCACGCGATCTGGCGCAGAAGATGGCCGACGACCTCGCCTCCCATCCTGAGGTAGAGAAGGTGGAAATCGCCGGTCCCGGATTCGTCAACGCCACGTTTTCGCCCGCCTTCTGGCAGCAGGCCGTGGCAGAGATTCTCGCAGCCGGCGACCAGTACGGCCAGGTGGACGTTGGCGAGGGCCGAAAAGTCCAGGTGGAGTACGTATCCGCCAACCCCACCGGTCCGCTGCACATCGGACACGGCCGCGGCGCCGCGCTGGGCGACAGTCTGGCCCGCATCCTACGCTTCACGGGCCACGAGGTGGAAACCGAATACTACGTGAACGACGCCGGACGGCAGATGAACCTGCTGGGCACGTCGGTATGGGTGCGTTTGCAGCAGCATCTCAATGTGGACGTGGACCTGCCCGACGACTGCTACAAGGGCGACTATATCAAGGACATCGCGGCCGACGTGCTGCTGCGACATCCGGAACTGGGCGACGTAGCCGTGGGCGACGACGCGGACGCCAGACAATGCGCCCTCGACATCTGCCGCCAGTTCGCCATGGACGAGATCCTCCAGGGCATCAAGAAGGACCTTCAGGATTTCGGCGTGGAACACCAGGTGTGGTTCTCCGAAAAGAGCCTGGTGGAAGCCGGCGCCGTGGAAAAAACCCTGTCCGCGTTGCGGTCCGAGGGTCGCGCGTTCGAGGAAGGCGGCGCGTTCTGGTTCAAGTCCACCCTTTTCGGCGACGACAAGGACCGTGTGCTGCGCAAGTCCGACGGCAGTTTGACCTATTTTGCCTCGGACATCGCCTACCACGCGGACAAGTACGCCCGCGGATTCGACCTGGTGGTGGACGTATGGGGCGCGGATCATCACGGCTACGTGCCGCGGATGAAGGCGGCGGTGGAGGCCCTGGGCCGCGAGCGCGACGACCTGGAAGTGGTCCTCGTGCAGCTCGTGAACCTTTTGCGCGGGGGCGAGCAGATCGCCATGTCCACCCGCGCCGGACAGTTCGAGACCCTGGCCGACGTGGTCCAGGAGGTGGGCGCGGACGCCGCGCGGTTCATCTTCCTATCGCGCAAGAGCGACTCCAAGCTGGACTTCGACCTCGAGCTGGTCAAGGCCAAAACCATGGACAACCCGGTCTTCTACGTGCAGTACGCCCACGCGCGCATCCATTCGCTGATGCGCAAGGCCACGGAGGAAGGACGCGCCATTCCCGGGGCGGACCAGGCCAGGCCGGACATTCTCGCCGCGCTGAACACGCCCGAGGACCTGGCCCTGCTCCGGCAGCTGGACCAGTTCCCGGACGCGGCGGCCGCGGCGGCCAGGAACCTGAGTCCGCACCACGTGAGCGTCTACCTTTTGGAACTGGCCGGCCTGCTGCACAGATATTACACCGCGCATCCCGTGCTCGCCGCCGGCGACGAGACGACCGTGGTCGCCAGAATGCTGCTGCTCGCCGCCGTGGCCCAGGTGGTTCGGACCGGGCTTGGCCTTCTCGGCGTCAACGCGCCGGAACGGATGTAATCTTGCGGAAGTAGCCACGGCTCAAGGAAGGAGACTGGTATGCGATTTGAACTCGGCAAGAAGCAGCAAAAGGCTGAAGGGTCGGCCAAACGGTACAAACTCGAGCTGAGCATGATCGGCTGGGTGGCGACCATTACCGTGCTGCTCATCGGCGTCACCTGGGTCTTCATATTCGGAGTGCTCGTGGGCCGGGGATACCGTCCGGAGCAGACCGTGCCGGAGCTCGCGCGCATCATGCCTTCCGACAACCGGACAAACGCCACGGCCGGCGCGGAAAACGAGGTGCTCAAGGCCGAGGAGCTGCAGTTCTACGATTTGCTCAAGGAAGATGCGCCCGCCGCCGTGAAGGACGATCCCGAGGCTCTGGCCTCCCGCGCGCCGGTGAAAACGCCCGAGAAGAAGGCCGCGCAGCAGCAGCAGGCTCCTCAACAACAGTCCGCCGAGGCGAAAAAGGCCGAAGCCAAGACGGTCGCGCCCGAACCGCAGCCCAAAAAGAAAGCTGCGGCGTCACCTGAAAAATCTGCGGACCTGCTTGTGCCGCCCGAGCCCGCGCCCACGGAAGAACCCGCCACCCGGCCCAAGACGCAACAGGCCGCCGCGCCGCAAAAGTCCGAAGCCGCCGACGAATCCGACGCCCAGCAGGTTTACGATTACGTGTACCAGGCTGCAGCCTTCGCCGATCCCAAATCCGCTGAAACGTTCCGCGGCCAGGTTTCCGGCCTTGGGTTCGAATCCCATGTGGAGAAGAGCCAGGGCGAGGGCAAGACTTGGCACCGGGTGATGGTGCATTTCCAAGGTCGGCCGGAGGACACGCGCCAACTCAAGGCGCGGCTGGCGGAAATTGGCGTGGAGCGCATCATACTGCGCCAGAAGCAGCCGCAATAAAAGGACTTTACATACAACGAGCCAATGGTTTCGACCGTCGTTAATTCGTGGTAAAAAAAAGCGTTGCACCATGCTTTTCTCGTTTACGAGCGGTTCGTTCCCTGCTAATTTCCCGCTCCTTGAAGAAACCATAAAGCCATGGGAGGAGCGAAATACATGCATCCATCCTTTGTCCCGACCCGCGCCTTTTTCACCAAGGGCATCGGCGTCCATAAGAACAAGCTGCAGTCCTTCGAGCTCGCCCTGCGCGAAGCCGGCATCGAGAAGCAGAACCTGGTGTATGTATCGTCCATATACCCGCCCAACTGCAAGCTCGTCGAACTGAATGAGGGCGTGCAGGAGCTCAAGGCCGGACAGATCACCTTCTGCGTCATGGCGCGCAACGCCACCAACGAGAAGGGCCGCCTCGTGGGGTCCTGCGTGGGCATGGCCTTCCCGGCCAACCACGAGCACTACGGCTACATTTCCGAGCACACGGCCTTCGGCCAGGAGGAGAACGAGATCGGCGACTTTGCCGAGGATCTCGCATCCACCATGCTCGCCACCACCCAGGGCATCGAGTTCGATCCCGAGACCGCGTACGACGAGCGGCGCGAGATCTATCTCATGAGCGGCAAGATCATCGATTCCCGCTCTCTGCCCTGCGTGACCTCGGGCGTCGGCAACATGTGGACCACGACGATCTCCGCTGTGGTCTTACTGCCGTAGTTTCGCCACAGTCCTGGTCCCGGCTTGACTTCACGGCCCGGGAAAGGCATGAGCATCCAATGCTCCAGATTCAGGCGGTCGTCATGACGCCGCCCTGTTTTTGATCAGACATTGCTCGGCTCGTTCCTTTCCTGGGCTTTTTCACGTTCGGGACGGCTGCAGCCTGTCCCACGGGTTTGCGACCAGAGACTCTGTATCCATGTTCACCAGCACACCTTCCGCTATCGTCACCTCGCTGGCGGCTATCGGCCGACCGGCCATCCGCGCCCTCGGCGAGATGGGCTCCGTGATTATCTTCCTGGCCCACGGCCTGGCCAGCGGCTGGACCGCGCGCGGCCAGATGGGAAAGATCATCCGGCAGGTCTACTTCATCGGCGTCAAATCCGTCCTTGTCATTGCGCTCATCGGTCTGTTCACGGGCATGGTGCTGGGCATCCAGGGCTACTACACGTTGGTCAAGTTCGGCTCGGAAGGGTTGCTGGGCGCGGCAGTGGCGCTCTCGCTGATCCGCGAGCTCGGGCCGGTGCTCACCGCCATCATGCTCACAGGCCGGGCCGGCTCCTCCATGACGGCGGAAATCGGCGTGATGCGCATCTCCGACCAGATCGATGCCCTCGAGGTCATGGACATCCCGGCCATGGGCTACCTGGTCAACCCGCGGCTCATCGCCAGCCTCATCAGCTTTCCCCTGCTCACGGCCATGTTCGACGTCATAGGCATCTTCGGCGGCTACCTCACGGGCGTGGTGCTGCTGGACATCAACGTCGGATCGTACTTCTACCGCATCGACGCCTCGGTCTCCCTGTTCGACGTCATGGGCGGATTCTACAAGTCCATCATGTTCGCGGTTATCGTCTCCACCATCTGCTGCTACATGGGCTACTTCACGCATTTGCGACGCGACGGCTCCGGGCCGGAAGGCGTGAGCAACGCCACCACGGCCGGGGTGGTGGTGTCCTGCGTGCTGATTCTCGTTTCCGACTACATCCTCACCTCCTTCCTCCTGTAAGCTGCCTGGATCACACGCCGTGAACATACCATCCTGGGAAATCACACTCGAAGACCTGACCATCGGCTACGGGGACCACGTGGTGCTGGAGGGCATCTCCGACATCCTGCCCGCCGGCAAGACCTCGGTTATCCTCGGCGGCTCGGGCGGCGGCAAATCCACCCTGCTCAAGCATATCCTGGGTCTGATGAAGCCTATGAAGGGCCGCATCCTCATCGGCGGGCGCGACCTGTACGCCCTGCCACGCTCGGAGTTCCGCGCCGTGCGCCGCAAGATGGGGGTGCTCTTCCAGGACGGCGCCCTGCTCGGCTCCCTCACTCTGGAGGCCAACGTGGCGCTGCCGCTCAAGGAGCACAGCCGGCTTCCGGAAAAGGAAATCAGCAAGATTGTCCACCACAAGCTCGAACTGGTGGGGCTGGAGGAGTTCGGCGGCTACTACCCGAGCGAGCTTTCCGGCGGGATGAAAAAAAGGGGTGGGCTGGCGCGGTCCATCGTGGCGGACCCGCCACTGCTGTTGTGCGACGAGCCCACATCCGGACTGGACCCGGTGAACGCCGCAACCATGGACCGTTTGCTCAAGCGCATGCAGCAGCGGCTTGACTCCACCATGGTCGTGGTCAGCCACGATCTGGCCAGTCTGCGCGAAATCGCCGACCACGTCCTGGTGCTCAACGAGGGACGCATCGCCTACGCCGGCGACCTCGCCGGCATGGAATCCTCGGACGACCTGTACCTGCGCCGGTTCCTCAATCGCGAGCCCGAACCGGAAGACGTCGAGAACAGATAGCGAAAATGCGGGGCAGTGTTGCCATGTGTATTGAATCTCTATATTTGATAAATTGAAATCAGAACGTCACGTTCCAGTGGAATCGGCCATGAAAAAATACGCCAAAGAATCCTGGGTCGGCATTTTCGTGCTCATCGGCCTGCTCTGCGTGGGGTACCTCACCATCAAGCTCGGCAAGATGGAGGTCCTCGGCGGGGACGACTATGTGGTCAAGGCCAAGTTCACCTCGGTGGCGGGGCTCAAATCCGGGGCCGAAGTGGAGGTGGCCGGCGTGCCCGTGGGCACCGTGGACGCCATCGATCTCGACCCCAAGACCTACGCCGCCCTCGTCTCCATGCGCATCGGCAAGGACATCGCACTTTCCGAGGACACCATCGCCTCGGTCAAGACCAGCGGCCTGATCGGCGACAAGTACATCAAGCTCACCCCCGGCGGCGCGCCCGACAACCTGTCCGACGGCGGGATGATCGTGGACACCGAATCCGCCCTCGACATCGAGGAACTCATCAGCAAGTACGTCTTCGGCGGCGTATCCTGACAACGAGGAGTCCCCTACCCCATGAAGAAAATTTGCATCACAGCCTTTCTGGCTCTCAGCTTGTGCCTGGCGGGCATCGCCCACGCCGATCCCGCCCAGGAGGCGGAGACGACCCTGCGCAACGCCATTGACGATATCCTCGCTCTGCTCGCCCAGAAGCAGCTGGACGAGGACAAACTCCGCACCGAAATCCACGGCATCTTCGACTTCAAGGCGCTCACGGCCCGCGCCCTGGGCGTGCACTGGCGGCAGTTCTCCGCCTCGCAGCAGGACAAGGCGTCCGACGCCATGGCCCAGTTGCTCGAGTCCACCTACCGGGACGCCCTGAAAAAATACACAAACCAGCGCGTCCAGTACCTGGAAACCAACTCGCTGCGCGAAGACCAGGTGGAAATCCGCACCGAGGTCATGAGCAACACCCAGGAGCTGCCCATCAACTACCGCATGGAACTCACGGACGGAACATGGCGCATCTACGACGTAGTCATCGAAGGCGTCAGCCTCGTGCAGAACTACCGCACCCAGTTCCAGGAGATCATGCTCAACAAGAGCCCCGACGAACTCATCTCCATGCTTGAGGAAAAAGCCGCCAAACGCCGCGACAACTCCTAAACAAGCCACGTTCCGGAGCCGCCATGACCCGCATACCGACGTTTTTCCTGCTGTGTTTGATCCTCGTACTGGGCGCCGCCTGCTCCGCGCGACAATCCGCCGGCCCCGAAGCGCTCCTGAAGTCCGACGGATCGTCCATGGCGTCGCTCCAGACCGGCGAGACCGTGGAGCCTGCCGAATCCTCCATCGCGACTGCACAGACCGGCAAGACAGTGGAGCCGAACGCAGGCTTCGGGGATCTCAGCTTCCTCGACAGTCGGCCCTACTTTTTCGACGATCCCGACCTCGCATTCGACGTCGTGGTCAGCGGCGCGCTCCATACCGGCCTTGCGGCGGATGAGTACGACGTGGTCTCCGTGGCCGATCCTCTTGAAGGCTGGAACAGGTTCTGGTTCAACTTCAACGACGCGCTCTACACCGTGTTTCTGCAGCCGCTGGGCCGCGGCTACAACTTCATCATGCCGGAAAAGGGCCGCGTCGGCGTGCGGAACTTCTTCGACAACCTCAAGGCGCCCGTATACATCATCAACTCCCTGCTCCAGGGCAAATTCAAAGGCGCCGGCGTGCACATGTCGCGCTTCATAGGCAACACCGCCTTCGGCTTCCTGGGCTTCGCCGGCACCTTCAACGACAAGAAGGGCATCGTGGAAACGGACGAGGAGGACTTCGGCCAGACCCTCGCCGTCTGGGGATTCGGCGATGGCTTCTACCTCGTTCTGCCCCTGCTGGGCCCAACCACCCTGCGCGACGGCATCGGCATGGGCGTGGACAACTTCTTCACCCCCATCACCTACATCGCTCCGTGGCCTTTCTGGGAATCGGAACCCTGGCAATGGTGGACCGAGTACGGCGTGTGGACTTACCATAAGTTCAACTACATCTCCTTCAAGCTCGACTATTACGACGACTTCAAGGCCACGGCGCTTTCGCCGTACACGGCCATGCGCGACGCCTACATTCAGATGCGCCGCAGCAAGATCGCCAAGTAGCCGAATTTTATACGACAACGACCAGAAATCGCGGAAGGTTCGCACCCTCCGCGATTTTTTTTGCCTGCAGCCCTCAAGTTTTCGCGTCTCCCGGCCGATGGTGTCGATATAGTACTCCTTTAAGCTCACTACGGAGACGCCTTATGGATCACGTCGTCCATGCGGTGCTCGGCCACTCTCCCGCGCCCAGGTCGCTACCCACCGGGGCCGAGTCCCTGGCCGTGGGGCAGCGGGTCGCGCCCTCGCCTTCTCCGGCCGTCCATGATCCGCACGGATACGAATACGGAGCGCCATTTGCAGACAGCGCGAAAGGCACGACAGACGCTGCACATGGCTCCAACAAGTCGGGCGCGGCCGCAGCCACCATAGAGGCCGCCATCAACGTGCGGGAGTTGAATGAACTCTCGGCAGCGGAACTCTCCAAACTTACGGAACTCAGGCAGCGCGACCAGGAAGTACGCGCCCACGAGCAGGCCCACATCGCTGCCGGCGGCGGGCATGTGGTGGGCGGCGCGCGCTACACCCACACTCAGGGACCGGATGGCCGGCAGTACGCCGTATCCGGAGAGGTCTCCATAGACACATCCAAGGTTCCGGGCGACCCGCACGGCACCATCGAAAAAGCCAAGACCGTACGGCGCGCAGCACTGGCGCCAGCGCAGCCCTCCGGCCAGGATCGCAATGTTGCGGCCAAGGCCCAGACCATGGAGGCCGAAGCCCGCATGGAACTCGTGCAGCAGCGCCGCGCGAGCGGCGTGGCCGCATACAGAACCGCCGGAACCGAGGCCTATTCGCAGGCCGCCTTCACGGCCATTGCCTGAAAAACTCATGCCCTTGTGCGCCTTGGCGCCATGCAGTAGGGTTTGCGGATTCGCCGACACGCTATCTGCCCGGAGATCCTACTCGTGACCCAAGACCCCAGAGCCACGACCACCACAAGCGGTTCCACGCTCTCCCTTGCCGGAAGGCTCGACGCCCACGGGGTAGCCGCCGTATGGGACGATGCCGTGGCCGCTGTGGCCGCATCGCCCCTCGACACGTTGGATCTTTCCGGCGTGCGGTATCTGGACGGCGCGGGCGCGGCCCTGGTGATGGAGCTTGAGATGCGCAGCCGGCAAGGCGGCCGCCGCCTGGAACGGCGCGGGCTCGATCCGGATTTCGAATCCCAGCTCACGCCCTTCACGATGGAAGACCTGGCCGAATTCAAGGAAAAGAAGCCCGTGCGCCGGCCGCTGCCGGAGGAGATGGGACGCGCGGCCTACGCCTTCTGGAAAGATTTCCACGAGCTGATCAGCTTCGTGGGCGCGGCGGGACAGGCGTTCGTGGGCGCCGTGCTCAAACCGCACCGCATCCGCTGGAAGGACACCCTGCACATAGCCGAAACCGCCGGGGCGGACGCCTTGCCCATCGTCGCGCTCATCGGCTCGCTCATGGGGCTAATCATGGCCTTCCAGTCCGCCATTCCGCTCAAGCGGTTCGGGGCGGATGTCTACATAGCGGACATGCTGGGAATCGCCATGATCCGGGAGCTCGGCGCTCTGGTCACGGCCATCCTCCTGGCCGGCCGCTCCGGCTCCGCCTTCGCCGCCGAGATCGGCACCATGAAGGTCAACGAGGAGATCAACGCCCTGACCACCATGGGCCTGAATCCGCTGAGCTTCCTCGCCGTGCCGCGGGTGCTGGCGACCATGGCCGTCACGCCGCTGCTCACCATGTTCTTCAACCTTTTCGCCCTGGCCGGCGGCGCCGTGGTGGTCATGGGTTTCGGCTACTCCTTCACCACGTACACGCAACGGGTGCTGGCCTCGGTCACCATGGGCGATGTGGCGGGCGGCTTGTTCAAGGCCTTCGTCTTCAGCATCCTCGTGGCCGGCATCGGTTGCCACCGGGGCCTGTCCACGGGCACCGGGGCTCGCGCCGTGGGCGCGTCCACCACGTCCTCGGTGGTTTCCGGCCTCGTGCTCATCGCCGTGGCGGACGGCATCATGGCGGTTACCTTCTACATGCTGGATATCTGATGGCGAACGAACCGATCATCCGCGTGGAGGACTTCACCGCCGCTTATGGCGAGTCCGTGATCATCGACCATATCGACTTCACGGTGGAGCGCGGCGAGATATTCGTGATTCTGGGGGGATCGGGCTGCGGCAAGTCCACGCTGCTCAAGCACATGATCGGCCTGTACGAGCCGGCCTCGGGCCGCATTCTCATTGAAGGCCAGGACGTCGCCGCTGCTTCGGGCGAGACGCGCCAGAAGCTATTATCGCGCATTGGCGTGATGTACCAGTCCGGAGCGCTCTTTGGCTCCATGACGCTTCTGGAAAACGTGCGCCTGCCCCTGGAGGAGTTCACCTCCCTTTCCGACGAGGCCATGAGCCTCATCTGCCGCATGAAGCTCTTTCTGGTGGGGCTGGCAGGATACGAGGACCACATGCCGGCAGAGCTTTCCGGCGGCATGCAGAAACGCGCGGCCATTGCCCGGGCCATGGCCCTGGACCCGCCTATCCTGTTTCTGGACGAACCCTCCGCCGGGCTGGATCCGGTGACCTCGGCCGAGATCGACCGGCTCATTCTGGACCTCAAGGCCTCGCTGGGCATGACCTTCGTCATCGTCACTCACGAGCTCGCTTCCATCTACACCGTGGCGGACCGGGTGATCATGCTGGACAAGACCACGAAAAAGATACTAGCCGAAGGCGATCCCCGGGTCCTGCGCGACACTTCCGACAACGAGCGGGTGCGGCAATTCTTCCTGCGACAAGCCGAGACGACGAACGAGACATGAGCGATACCACCAACCATTTCAAGCTCGGGCTGTTCATCATCGTCGGCTCCCTGCTTATTCTGGGCACCGCCGCCGTGCTGGGCGCGGGCGCGTTGTGGGGCGGAGACACCATTCCGGCCGAAACGTACTTCAACGAATCCGTCCAGGGGCTGGACCTGGGCGCCCCTGTGAAATTCCGCGGCGTGCAGATCGGCCGCGTCAAGACAATCGGCTTTTTGTCCCAGCGCTACGACCCAAAAGGCGATACGGGACGATACGTGCTGGTGGGCATGGAGCTCTCCGAAAAGACCATGGGGGACTTCCTGAACAACCGGAACATCGAAACCACGGTGCCCAAGCTCGTGGGCCAGGGATTGCGAGTGCGCATGACCACCCAGGGGCTCACCGGCGTGGGCTATCTGGAGGTCAACTTCTTTGATCCCAGATCCAATCCCGAGCTGCCGCTAACCTGGGAGCCGGAAACCCTCTACATCCCGTCGGCGCCGTCCACGCTCAGCCGCATCGAAAGCGCGCTGGAATCCATCGCCCGGCTCTTCAAGAAGCTCGAGGGCGCCGACTTCCAGTCCCTGGTCAACACCTTGGACAGCTTCGTAAAGAGTCTGGACAAGGCCCTGCAGGAGGCGGAGGTGTCCACCCTGGGTGAGCTGTTGGCTCAGAACCTCACCGAGCTGCGGTCCATCCTGAACCGGGTGAACGAGCTGCTCCAGGCGCCCGAGGTCGACACGATCATCCCGGACGCCTCGGCCAGCGCCTCCACAGCCCGCCGGATTCTCGAGGACAACGAGCAGGATCTGCGCAACGTCATCGAAACCGTGCGCGATGCGGCCCGGAAATTCGACCGCGCCGCCACTCAGCTGGACAACTTCCTGAACAATCCGCAACTCCGGAAAGGCGCGGACAAGCTGCCCGACACCCTGGACAACATCGAGCAGGCGTCCGTTGAAATCCGCAAGGCGGCGGTCCAGCTCAAGCGCCTGCTCGGCAGTCTGGACGCTCTCGTCCTCAACGAGCGGGACGACGTATCCTCCGTTATCGAAGACATCAAGAGCGTGCTCCAGAATCTGGACGCGCTGACAGGCGATCTGAAGCAGAACCCCTCGCGGCTCATCCTGGGCGAACCGCCGCCGCGTGTGCCTCTGGAGGAAAACCGATGACCACGATACGGGTTTTCGCCCGCCCCCTGCCGCTGGCGCTGCTGGCGTTCGCGCTGCTCGCCGTCGGCTGCGTGGGCCAACTTTCGCAGCCCAGCCCGAGCAAGCGCTACTATACCCTGAACCCCATCAGGGATGGCGTTCCGCTGTCGGTCCGGCCTTTGCCCTCGCGGCTCAAGATACGGCGGCTCACGGCCTCGGCCAGCTTTGATTCGCGCGAGCTCGTGTACAAGCTCGATGACGGCGGGTTCGTTACGGACTACTACCACCTGTTCCTGGCGCCGCCCGTGGACCAAGCCACCCAGGCCATGACCCGCTGGTTCCGGGACGCCAAAATTTTCGACGTCGTGCTCCCTCCCGCCAGCGGCACGGAGAGTCTCTACATCCTGGAGACAAGCATGGACGAGCTGTACGCCGACTACTCCGTGGACCCGCCCGAGGCCGTGGTCCGACTGCACGCCATCCTCATGCGGGACGACGGCATGGAATTTTTCGTGGAAATGGACCGCGCCTACACGAGACGCGCTGTTGTGGAGGGTCAGGGCGCGCCAGCCGTGGTCCGGTCCATGGAGCAGGCGCTGGCCGCCATTTTCCGGGAGCTGGAGCAGGACGTATTCGAGGAAATCGCCGCATCCGGGCGGTGAATAATCAAGCCGGGCGCGGTCACTCCGCCATGCAGACCTTGTCGCGTCCTTCAATCTTGGCGCGGTAGAGCGCCTTGTCCGAGCTGACCAGAAGATCGGCCGGGGAGGTCATGTCCGATGGCTTGCCCGTGGCCACCCCCACGCTCACGGTAACCACCCCGGTGTCCGAATCCGCATGCTCGATGTTCAGTTCGCGCACTCGGCTGCGGATGTTCTCTGCGATGCGCAGCGCGCCGTCCGAATCCGTCTCGGGCAGCACGAGCACGAACTCCTCGCCGCCGTATCGGGCCACGAGGTCGCGCGGCCGTTTGGTCTCGTGCTTGAGGCACTGCGCCACCTGGGTCAGGCAGGCGTCGCCCCGCAGGTGGCCGTAGCGGTCGTTGTAGGGTTTGAAGAAATCGATATCCAGCATGAGCAGCGAGATGTCCGTGCCGTCGCGCCTGGCGCTGCGCCATTCCCTGTCGTACACATCGTCGAACCGCCGGCGGTTGGCCACGCCGGTGAGTCCGTCCAGGTTTGAAAGCTCCTGGAAGGTGCGCGTGAGGTTTTCCAGCTCCCGCTCGCGCGATTTGCGCATGTCCATCTCGTGCTTCAGCCGCAGCACGGAGCCCACGCGGGCGATGAGCTCCATCTGCCGCACGGGCTTGTTGATGTAGTCGATGGCTCCGACTTCAAAGGCCTTCTCGAGGTTCGCCTCGTCCTCGCTCGCCGTGACCATGATGACCGGTATGTCCTTGAAATCCGGATCGTCTTTGATAATGCGGGTGGCTTCTATGCCGTCCATGCCCGGCATGTTGATGTCCATGAAGATGCAGTCGAAGTCGGGGTCTCGAGGTCCATTGCCGCTCAGGCCTAGTGTCCCCAGCGCCTCCATGGCCACGCGGGCCATCACCAGGTTGGTGTATCCGGCGTGGTGGAGGATGGTCTGCAACAGCATCCGCGCCGTGTCCGAATCATCCACGATGAGGATGCGCATGGCTTCGCGTATCAGGCTTTTCGTCATGGCTGTCGCCAGGGCTCCGTTGCGGGTTGTGCGGCATACTCGAAAGCAGGCCTGAGCGGGGACCGCAAACCACAGCGGTTTGCAATCCCTCCATCCAACATTAACAATTTATGAGGGTTGCATGTCAAGAAAATGAATGACGCGTGAGGATATTCACCCTTGGCCCGCCGCGCGC
>JBMCLC010000007.1:0-13251 GCA_048614715.1 Oceanidesulfovibrio sp. | reverse complement strand
GGACCATGCCCGATCCCAAGGGCAACGAGCTCACCGTGACCCTGCCGTTTTTGGTGAAGACGAGCGAGCTGGGCACGGCCGGCGGCTTTCTGCTGGACTATTACGAGGCGCACAAGGACATCTCGCACGGGCTTTTCTCCAGCGCGGACATGGACTACGAATTCACCACGAGCAGGAACCTGCCCAAATTCGCGCGGCTGCTGGAAAGCGACGAGGACGTCTGCTTCGCCATGAACATGCGTACGTGGCTCGCGCCCTTTGATTTCGGCGTGCGCCAGCGCGTGACCCTCGTGTTCTGTCCGGCCGAGGAATATCCCGGCTTCAGGCAGATCAAGGTCCATCTCTACCGCGAGGCGGGCGAGCACACCGTCTGGAAGAACCTGAGCAAGTCCTTCCTCAATGCCTTGCGCAAACAGCTGCTCGTCTGGCGGTCTCTGGAGGAGAAGGCGCGCATGAGCTATGAGGACGAGCTGCGCGAGAAACTGCGCGTGAGCCAAGGCTGGCAACCCGAACACGGCTTTAGCGGCGAGGGCGGCGCATCATGACCCACCCCATACGACTGCGCTCCCTCCTGCTCGGGGCGGGCTTCGGCCTGGCCATCACGGCGATCACCCCGTACTTCAACGTGTACCTCGGGGGCACGCCCCTGGGCGGCGGCCACTTTCCGCTCGCGCCGTTCTTCGTGGTCTCCTGGATGTTTCTGTTCTGCGCCGTGATCGCGCGGCTGTTCAGAGGATACAAGCTGCTGACCGGCCTGGAGATGCTCGTCACCTGGATACTCATGGTGGTGATCTCGGGCATTTCCTACACCGGTCTGGCGCGGACCTTCTTCTTCAACGTCACCGCGCCCCACTACTTCGCCAATGCGGCCAACCGCTGGGAGGAGGTGCTGCACCCCCTGCTGCCCAAGGCGTGGTACCCGGCCGACCCGGCGGCCATCGAGACCCTGTTCAACGGCCTGGAGAACGGCCGCGACATGGGCGTTTTCGAGGTCCTGGCCAACGTGCCCTGGGGCGTGTGGCTGCCGCCGCTCATGACCTGGGCGCTGTTCATCCTGCTCTGCTACGGCGTGATGCTCTGCCTGGTGAACCTGTTCGGCAACCAGTGGGTGGTCAACGAACGGGTCAACTTCCCGCTGCTGCGCCTGCCGCAGATGATGGCCGAAAGCTTCGACGAAGGCGCCTTCGGCAAGTTCCTGGGCAACAAGTACCTGCTCATGGGACTCGTGCTCGTTGTCTTCCTGCACACGGTGAACGGACTGAACTTCTACTATCCCTCCGTGCCGCGGCTGCCCACCCTGTTCATAGCGGGCACGTATTTTCCCAAGTACGGGCTCTTCTCCGGCTTCCACAAGCTGAAGATATACATCTACCCGGCGTTCATCGGTTTCGCCTTCCTTACCACACGGCAGATATCCTTCAGCTTCTGGTTCTTCTTCCTGCTGGCCGGCCTGTCCTACGGGCTGTTCTCTGCCCTCGGCATCCAGGTGCCGGCCGCGGCGCTGGGCACCACGTTCGGCCCCAACCTGGCCCGGCCCGAGGAGGCGCAGGTCATCGGCGCCACCGTGGTTTTCTTTTTCTTCCTTGTCTGGCTCGGCCGCCAGCACTTCCACCACGTGATCCTGCGCAGCATAGGCTTGCGCAGCAAAGCGGAAAAGGCCGAGGAAGGCACCCTGGACGATCGCGGCCTGGACGAGCACTCCGCGGAGTGGTTCCCCTCGCCGCTGGCCTTCTGGGGCGCCGTGGTCGGCCTCGCCGCATTGTCAGTGTGGTGCTGGGTGTTCGGCATGCCGCCGCTGCCGGCCATTGTTACGCCCATAATCCTTTTCGCCTTCAGCATCGTGGCCAGCCGCATCGTGTGCCAGGGCGGGGTGCCCTACTTCACGCTCACGGCGGCGCCTTTGGACGGCGCGCTGGCCGTCTTCGGCTCCAAGTTCTTTGGCGGCGTGGGCCTGGTATTGGCCATGGTGATGCAGAAGATGCTCTTTCTGGATCTGCGCGAATCGCTCATGCCGTCCCTGTTCCACGCCTCCAAGGTGAGCGAGGAGGTCAAGGCGCGGCGGTTGTTCTTCCTGGGCCTGGTGGTGATACTCACGGCCGCCGTGGCGGTGAGCTTCCTTTCCATGCTCTATCTGGCGCACAAGTACGGCATCCGCGATCTGCGGCTGGACTGGGCCTCGCGCACCACGCTCACGGTATACGAGAACGTGCAGCGCCTTGTGGAAGTGCCCACGGACGGCACCCGCTGGGTCGTGAACTTCTCTTTCGTGGGTGGGGTCGTGATGCTGTTTCTCGTGCTGGGCTACTACCGTTTCGTCTGGTGGCCCATCCACCCGCTGGGCTACCTCATGGCCTACTCCTCGGCCATGGACATCCTCTGGTTCAGTTTTTTCGTGGGCTGGCTGTGCAACCACCTGTGCCTGCACTACGGAGGCACGGCCCTGTTCCGCAAGGTGCGCAACGTGTTCCTCGGCTTCATCCTGGCCGACTTCCTCATGGGCGGCTTGTATGCGATCATCGGCCTGATAACGGGCATGAGCTACCAGGTATTCCCGGCGTAAGTCATGTACGACGACAAAGAACTCAAAGAATATAGGGACTTACTACAGCCTCCCGACACGTTCGAAGAAGGCTTCGACTGGAAGACCATCATCGGCGCCGTGTTTATCGGCTTCTTGATGATGCCGGGCTCCATGTACCTGCAGCTGGTCATTGGCCAGGGCATCGGACCGGCGGCGCGCTGGGTGACCATCATCCTCTTCGCCGAGATCGCCAAGCGCTCCTATACCGAGCTCAAGCAGCAGGAGATATTCCTGCTCTACTACATGGCCGGCGCTGCGCTTGCTTCGCCATTCTCAGGCTTGCTCTGGAACCAGTATCTCGTGCAGTCCGACGCGGCCAAAATGCTGGGGCTCACGGAGTTCATCCCTACGTGGGTCGCTCCGTCGACGGGTTCCGACTCACTGTTGGAGCGGACCTTCTTCCACCGCGACTGGCTCATACCCATATTGCTGCTCGTCGGCTCGCAGCTCATCCAGCGCATCGACCACTTCGGGCTGGGCTACGCCCTGTACCGCATCACGTCGGACGTGGAGAAGCTGCCCTTTCCCATGGCGCCTGTGGGCGCGCTGGGCACCATGGCTCTGGCCGAATCCACCGAGGACAAGAAGACGGGCTGGAAGTGGCGGATATTCTCCATCGGCGGGGTCATCGGGCTGATCTTCGGCTCTGTCTACGTGCTCCTGCCGGCCATATCCGGTCTGCTCTTTACGGAGCCCATCCGGCTGATTCCCATACCGTGGATCGAGCTGACCCAGTACACCGAGGACACCCTGCCCGCCGTGGCCACCGGCCTGCAGCTGGACCTGGGCCTGGTCTTCATCGGCATGGTGCTGCCGTTCTGGGCGGTGATTGGCGGATTTGTGGGCCTCGTCATCACAATCATCGCCAACCCCATTCTGCACGACTATGGCGTGCTGCACCGCTGGCACCAAGGCATGGCCACGGTGGACACGGTGTTCGCCAACAACTTCGACTTCTACATGAGCTTCGGCATCGGCCTGGGCCTGGCCATCGGCGTCATCGGCGTCTACCACGTGGTCAAATCCTTCCGCAGCGCATCGGGCAAGCTGGATTTCTCCCTGCTCTTCAACCCGCCCAAGGACCGCGGAGACATCAACTTCTGGGTCTCCATAGGCATCTACGTGGTCTCCACCCTGGCGTACATCGCCATGTGCCTGTGGCTCGTGCCCAACTTCCCCTGGTACTTCTTTGTCATCTATGGCTTTTTGTACACGCCGATCATCTCGTACATCACCGCGCGCATGGAAGGCATCGCCGGCCAGTTCGTGAGCCTGCCCCTGGTGCGGGAGGCCAGCTTCATCGCCGGCGCCAAGTACTTCGGCTATCAGGGCATCGAGATATGGTACGCGCCCATACCAATACACAACTACGGCGAGGCCACAGTCCACTTCCGGGAGATCGAACTCACCGGCACCAGCCTGCGCGGCATCATCAAAGCCGAGATCGTGGTCTTCCCCGTGGTCATGATCGCCTCCCTGCTTTTCTCCCAGTTCCTCTGGAGGCTCGCGCCCATACCATCCGGCAGCTATCCTTACGCCCAGGAGCTCTGGCACCTCCAGGCCCTGAACGGGCTGTTGCTCCAGACCTCTACTCTGGAAGGAAACTCCCTTTTCTTCCAGGCGCTTTCCATGGAAACGCTGGGCGCCGGCCTGGGTTTCGGCCTGCTCACGTATTTCCTGCTCAACCTCTTCGGGTTGCCCGTGCTGCTGGTCTACGGCGTGGTCCGTGGCCTGGGGCAGTCCACCCCGCACGGCATCATCCTCGAGGTGCTCGGCGCACTCATCGGCCGATTCTACTTTTTCAAGAAATACGGAAAGAACTGGCGCCATTACGCGCCGGTTCTGCTCGCGGGGTTCTCGTGCGGCATGGGCCTGGCCGGCATGTTCGCCATGGGTTGCACACTCATCCTCAAGTCCCTGGGACGGCTCGCATACTAGACGCATGACGAGCGGCCCTCCACGGTTCTTCCATGAGTTCGAAGCACAAGAAAAAAACGATGCTTCTCTATGTGAAGGAGCACAAGTGCGACCTGGGCGGCTACGCCAGGCAGCTCCAGAAGTTTGGCGAGGAGCACGGACTCTCGAAGAAACTCGTCTTCCAGATGACGCTCGTCATCGACGAGGTGGTTTCCAACACGGCCGCTTACGGCTACACGGACTGCGACAAGCACTGCATCTCCGTCGACATCCACCGCGAAGGGAACGTCCTCGTCATCGTCATCATGGACACGGCCCAGCCCTTCGACCTGACCACCGCTCCCCTTCCCGAACTCGAAACACCGGTGGAGGACCGGACCAAACCCGTGGGCGGCATGGGCATCCATCTGGTGCGGAGCCTGGTGGACTCCATTGAGTACCGCCACGAGAACGGCAAGAACGTCCTGGAAATACGCAAGACCATAGACACCGACGGAAACGACGTCCGGCAATGAGCCGGAGGCGGCAAGGAGTACGAACCAATGTCAGTAACCAACATCCAGGAAGGCGGCGTTGTTATTATCTCGGTCTCGGGCCGACTGGATTCCAACCAGACCCAGGGGCTCGAGGAAGTGGTCCTCGACGTCCTCAAACACGGGGACTCCAAACTGCTCTTCGACTTCCAGGAGCTCGAGTACATCAACAGCTCCGGGCTCAGGATACTCGTCATGGCCTACCAGCGGCTCAAGAAAAAGAGCGACGGCATTGTGGCCATAAGCGGCCTGCGCGACTACATCCAGGAAATATTCGAGATATCCGGCTACGACAAACTCTTCGCCATCTACGCCGAGAAGAGGGACGCCCTGAACGACCTGTGACTCCACAAAAAAAGGCCCACAGCCGGCTGTACCGGCGGTAGGCCTTCCAAAAATTCGGTCCATCCGTTCCACGCTAGAATTTCAGCAGACCGAACCCCATGTCGAATCTTTTCTTGCTCTGCTCGCGGTAATCGCTCGCCTTGGTCGGGTCGTCCGGCTTGTCCCGCCCGCCGAACATCTCGGCGACTCCCTGCTTCTTCTGAGCCCCCCCCTCCTCGGGCATATTGTACCAATACAGCTCCGGCTCGCCCTTGAAGTACACCACGTACAAGCGGCGGTTGGAATCTTTCTCGACAAAGGTCTTGCGCGTGCACATGCGTATGGAGTTGTCCTCCATCACGCCTATCTCCTTTTCCTCCACAAGGTTCCAGTCGGAGATGTCGGGAAAGGGATTGAGATCGTCGATGACCTGGCACTTCTCCGGAATCTCCAGATATTCGAAGGCGGCGGCATTCAGGGCCGTGGCTGCCCACAGCAGCAATGCTGCCAGCACCATCATGAGCATGCATAAGAAAGGCCGGGGGCAGGACCGCTGCGCTACCAGCGACCTGCGCATTGCCTTTCGCCTCAAAGAACGATGCGCCGGGGGGCCATCATGCATCATGGACGCGACTCCTTGCCGGAAATGGCATTAGTGTGGGTATGGCTCGCAGGGATTCCCACTGGGTTCCATCCCGCGGTGGTAGTGTATCATATACAATTTCGTCCCTCTGGCAACGCCCGAATCACAAACACATCCGAATCAGACCGCGCGGACGCAGACCATGGTCAAATCATCCTCGGACTTGGAGGCTTTGCGGAACGATTCGACATCGGCGACGATGGCCTCCAGCAACCCACGGCTGTGCATCGAGCCGTTGGCCGCCACGCACGCCCGGAGCCGTTCTTTCCCGTACATCGCACCGTCAGGATTGCGGGTCTCCCAGATGCCGTCCGTGGCCATGAGCACCACTTCTCCAGGAGCCAGGCCGTGCCGTTCATGCTCATGATACGCCGTATCCGGAATCACGCCAAGGGGGAGCCCCCTGCCGCCGAGTTCCGAAAATTCCCCGCTGCTGGAGTCGAAGACGAGGGCGGCGTCGTGTCCTGCGGCCACCCAGCGCAGCGCGCCTGTCCTCGCATGGATCATCAGCCCGAACAGGGTCATGAAGTTGCCGGTCCCGCCGGCGTCGCGCTCCACAAGGGTGTTCACGTCGGCCAGGCTGGCGGCCAGCCCGCCGCCCCGCAGCAGGCGCATGCGGAGAAACGCGCGGATGGTGGCCATGAGCAGCGCCGCTCCCACGCCGTGGCCGGTCACGTCGCCCACCACCACGCACAGGTCCTGGCCGTCCGGACCGCTGCCCTCGATGAAGTCGTAGTAATCGCCGCCCGTCTCGTCGCTGTAAATGCTCACAGCCGCGATATCCAGATCGGAGAACGACGGCGGCTCGGCGGGCAGCAGCCGCTGCTGGATCTGCTGGGCCACGTCCATGGCCTGCTGCAGCCGCAATCTGTCGCGCAGTTTGTCGATCATCTCGTTGGTGTGGTCGGCGATGAACCCGAATTCGTCGTTCGTGGTCACGGGCACGAATACGTCGAGATCGCCTACACTCACCCGCTCCAGGGCCCTGGTCTGTCTGTTGAAGAACAGCTTGAGGTTGCGCGAGTACGAGAAGATGAGGTTGACCACAAGAACCATGAGCACGCCCATGACGAAGAATATCTCGATGAGCACGCTACGGCGGAACGAGGCCACGGCCTGGCTGGAGAGCCCCTCCTCGATGAGCCACCAGATGTCGCGCAGCACCACCAGGGTCACGATGGCTGCGAACAGGAACATGACAACCGTGGCCAGAAGGAAGAACTTGCGGCTGAGCGGAGAGAGCTGGCGATTGCTCAAATGCCGCAACCTCTGCTCCTGGGCGTGGCGCACCAGCATGCGTTCGCGCTCCAGAGACAGATCGATGGCGGCGAACAAGCCTGCGGTGAACACGCCGAGCACGAGCTTGCCTCCGCTCCCCACGAATGGAAACCCGAAGGCCAAACTGTTGTAGAAAGCCATGCCCAGAGCCGCGGCGGCGTAGAGGGCGAGATCCAGGGCAAACTGCCGGCCCGGCTGCGCCACTAGCGGACGCGAGTCCACCAGCCAGGCCATGAGCAGCGCGCGCAGCGCCATTGCTGCGCCGAGAAATACCGCGACCACCACCGCGAGCTCTCCCACGGAGAGCATGGCGATGAACGGTCAGACCTGGCCGCCGTAGACCGATATGACCGCGACAGTGAACGCGTAATACGCCAGCGCTCTGCGCCAGCCGCCGTTTTTCATGGTCCCCGCCTTGGTTGCGTTTAATGGGCGAATCCGGAACATGCCATACACTGCTTACCACGTGTTCGTGTGGACATCGAACGTCGATCGGAGTATTTTTTGTGCCCTATGAAAACAAAGACCTTGCTCATCCTCCTTGCGCTCGCCGCACTGCTGGCGGCGCCGGCCGTGGCCCTTGCCGAGCTTCCCCGCTCCGTTCTCGGTCTCACCATGGGCGAAAACGTCTCCAAAATCGAAAACCTGCTCTGGATGGACAGCGCAACAAGGCTCACCGACACGCCGTTTTTGATGGAAGTGGACATCAAGCACACCGAATTCCCCGGCATCCGCGGGGGCAGCGTCACTTACGGCAACTGCGCGCATCCGGGCACGCTCATCGGCTGCAAGCTCAAGTTCGACGACAGGGACTACAGCCTCTTTGAGAGGCTGTACAAGATTTACGAAAAGCGGTTCGGCAAACCGGACGAGTGGCAGGGCGACGCCTTCCGCACGGTGCGCTCCTGGAAGTGGATGGTCCGCGATGGCGACCAGCGCATCAACATCGTGCTCACCTACAGCAAGGACCCGACCATGCGGCCCGGCGTGTCCATCAAACTGGACATGCACACCTTGTGGATGGACGAGTACGAATGCTACCACGCCAGCCTGGACAAGGAACGGCCCAAGGCCGAACCCGTGCCGGCCGACAAGCTCGACCTCTCGCGCTTCGTGCCGCACGCGCCGGAGCAATAGCCGGCGCGCCGCCCGCCACGGCGATTCTCTCATGTCCGCAATCCATGCGACCGCGCCGGTCCCGTTCGCCTGGGCCGGCTTCTCGCTTCAGACCCCGGCGCATTGGGAAGTCGTGGCGCTGGAAAGGGATTTCGTCCGTTTCGAGAACGACCGCGGCCCCAGGCTGGAATGCCGCTGGCAACACACCGAGGGGTCCTACAGGCTGGACAGGCGGCTGACCAAGGCCGCCTCCCAGGTAAAGCGCGCCGCCACGATCCGCGCCGGCTCGGACGACGCGCCCTTGCCCGAGCCCTTTACCCGGGCCATGGAGGAGTTGAGCGCGCACGGCTTCCAGACCCGGACCTTCGGCTGGACTGAACGCGCCGCCCATGCGCCCCACCCCGGCGCGCTGCTGCACCACGACGCATCGGACACCGCGCTCATTCTGCGGGCTTTCCCACCCAAGCAACCCGCAGACGACGAGGAATTGGCCAGCGGCCTGGCCACCATGCGCTGCCATCCGCGCGACAGCGAACGGCCCTGGGCCGTCTTCGGCATGCGCGCCTTCCTGCCGGGTCGGCTCGCGCTCAAAACCTTTTCCTTCAAGCCGGGCCATTACCGCCTCCAGTTCACGGAAGACAAACGCACCAGCCTGGCGCTGGAACGTCTCGGTCCGGCGCAGCTCGTGCTCAAAGGCGAGGAGCTAACGGCGTGGGCGCGCCAATTCTACAAAAATCTGAACCTCCACGCGGCCCAGCCCGCCGAGACACATGCCGGCTGGACAGTGCTGGAAAAACCTTGGCCGCGCGGCCTTCGCGGCGGACTGGCGCGCGTCCTGCCGGGCTTTTTGCGAGCGCGGTCCTTCCGCCTCGCCCTGCGGCTGGCAGACCTGGAGTCAAAGGTCCTGGCCGTACGCATGGAAGGCCCGCGGCCGCTGACGGACGAGGAATTCCACACGGTGTGCGAGCGCTATGAAATTCTTTAGAAAAAAGAAGAAGCCGGGCCCCCCGACCATCAGCCGGGCCGAGGCGCTGGAGGCGCGGCCGGTGCGCAGCGACCGGGTGGACGTGGAACGCACCGAGGACGGATACGCGCGGCTAGTGTACGACATCAACTACAAGCCGTGGTTCGCCAAGTTCGCCCGCCGCATGGGCACCTGGGACGACACGCCCATGCGCAAGCGGCTGGAGCTGGACGAGATGGGCACGCGCGCCTGGGAGCTCATGGATGGCGAGCACACGGTGCGCGACATTGTGGAAGACTTCTCCAGTACATACCGCCTGGGCCGGCGCGAAGCGGAAATCTCGGTGACCGCGTTCATCAAGGAACTCGGCCAGCGGGGTCTCATCGTCCTGCGCTGAGCCCGGCCCCTGCCCGGCGAGCGTCAGGCGTATAGCGGAGGAGCCTCGACGCCCTTGGTCGTGAGGCCCACGACGTACAGCCGCCACGCGGCCTCGGCCTGGCTCTTCATGTCGTATTCACCCCGATGCAAATAATGCATCAGCGCTCCGGGCTGGAACAATCCCATGTACATAACCCCAAGGCTGGACGGGGCGATGTCGTTGCGGATCAACCCTTCGGCCTGGCCCTGGGCCATAATCGCGGCGACGGAGCCGGTAAACTCTTCCATGATCTCGCGCAGCCGGGCCTGCTTTTCCGGGTGGCGCATGGACAGATCGTCGGAAAAAAAGAGCCGCGGAGTGCCGAAGCCCCTGGCGTTAATGATGTCCACCTGCAGTCGGAGCAACGCGGCGAGTTTGTCCAGGGAGTTGCCGTCCGTGGACAGCGCCCGCTGGATGTTGGATTGCAGGGAATCGGCGATGAGTTCGAGGATCGCGTCGAGGATCGCGGCCTTGTCCGGAAAATGGCGGTACAGTCCCGATGGCGTGAGGCCCACCTTGCCGGCGAGGCGTTTGACGGTGAGCGCCCGGTACCCGCGTGTGGAAACGAGATCCAGCGCGGCCTGGGCTATCTGCTCACGGCGGGTCTTGTTGTCCAGTCGCGGAGCCCGCTCACGAATGGCGTTTGTTTCGGCGTGCGGCATGAATGTCCCCCCCTTTTGTGAATGAATATTCACTTTACGGAGCATCCAGCATATTGTCAAGATCATTACACAGCCATTGCGTTCTTGTCTATGAATTCGCTCAATCCGCCAAACGCTCGCCTATGCGCTAGGGTTCGATCTTGGACAGACTGTCCTCCTCGCCGATCGTCACCAGGAGATCGCCTTCAAACAGGATTTTATCCGCGCCGGGCACGAAGCTGTATTCCTCCTCACCGTGGCCCTTCACCGCCACCACCTGCAGTCCGTACTTGTTCGTCAGATCCAGCTCACGCAGGGACTGGCCGCTCCATTCCTTGACCGCGAGTTCCTGAAGCGTGATTCCTCCGCCCAGCGGCAGGTACTGCACCAGCCCGGGCACGCCGATGCGGTGGGCGAGCTGCCGGGCCACGAACCGCTCCGGAAAGACCACGAAATCCGCGCCCAGCTTGTGCAGGATCTTTTCGTGCTCTTCGCTCATGGCCTTCACCCACACGTGGGGCACATTGAGTTCCTTGAGATTCAGGGTGATGAGAATGGAGGCCTCCATGGAGTGTCCGCTGGAGACGATCACGTAGCTGAACTGGTCGAAGCCGAGTTGCTGCAGGGCGGTGCGGTCCGTGCCGTCGGCATGGAATACCTGAGAAAGGATCTCCCGCGCCCCGCTGACCTTGGATTCCAGCTTGTCCACACCCACCACGCTGTGGCCCAGCTCCACCAGCGCCTCGGCCAGACCCAGCCCGAACTTGCCCAGTCCGATGACGCCCACTTCCAGTTTGCTTGCCATATGCTTCTCCTGATCCGCCCTAGCCTATCATGAGCCCTTCTTTTGCCCAGGCGTAGTGCGGTTTGGTCTGCCATTCCTGCAGCGCGGTGAGGAAAAGAATGGGCCCGAGACGGCCCACGAATATGAGGGTGATGATGATGGCCCTGCCGGTGTCCGAGAGCTTGGGCGTAACGCCTGTGGACAAGCCGACGGTGCCGAAGGCGGAGACCACCTCGAAAAACAGTTCGATGAAGTTGCCCCGGTGCAAGCCCTCCGCGCCCAGATGCGCCTCGGTTATGGAGAGCACCAGAGTGGCGACGGCCACGGTGAGCCCGGCCACGATGGTCAGAGTAATGGCCTTGTTCATTGTTTCCTGGTCCAGGGCGCGGTTGCCCACCACGGTCTGCGGCCGGCCCTTGATCTGGGAGACCACGAACCCGACCACGGCGCGCGCCGTGGTGGTCTTGGTGCCGCCGGCTGTGGAGCCCGGGGAGCCGCCAACGTACATGAGCATCATCATGAACACGAGGGCCACGTTGCTCATGGCGCCTATCTCCACGGTGTTGAACCCGGCTGTCCGGCTGGTGACGGACTGGAACAGCGCGTGGAGGAGCCGTTCCCATATGGAGGCGTCACGCACCGCAGAGCCGAAGACTTCGCCCAGGAAAATCGCCCCGGTGCCCGCGACCACGAGCATGGCGCTTGTCGTAAGAACGATGCGCGTGTGGAACGACAACCGCCTTACCTTGGCGCCGCGCGCCGTGTCGATTGTCTTGTGCACCAGTTCGTTGACCACGGTGAACCCCAGTCCGCCGATGGTGATGAGCACCATGAACACGAGATTCACTGGGATGTTGTCGTGCCATGGCATGAGGCTGTCCGCCTGCAGGGCGAAGCCCGCGTTGCAGAACGCGGAGATGGAGTGGAATGCGGCTGAGAAGATGTTGAATCCGTGCGGATCGAGCGCCCACAACGCCAGGCAGCCCATCGCTTCCAGAGCCAGCGAGCCCGTGACCACGAGATACAGGAACCGCCTCAGATCGAATGCTGGGTCATGCAGCAGGCTCTGGCCCACGGCCAGGCGGTCCGTCATCGAGACGCGCCGGCGCAGCAGGATGAGCGCCAGACTCGTGTACGTCATGATACCCAGACCGCCGAGCTGGATGAGCGCCAAAATCACGGTCTGGCCCAGCGGCGTGAAAAAGGAGCCCGTATCCACCACGATGAGGCCGGTGACGCAGACGGCAGACGTGGCCGTGAACACCGCGTCTATGGGCCGGATGTAGCCGTCCGTGAGGCAGGCCGGATGGCTCAGGGCCAGGGAGCCCAGGGCCACCGCGAGTCCGAACGCATATATGGGCAGGGAAAAAGGCGTGACAATCCGTTTGGGAGGAGGCATCGCGAGGTTGTGTTCACTTGCGCCCGGCCTGCATCGGCCGCGCGGAATAAGGGCTTTTTCGGCGTGCGGACGCCCGCCGGCACAGAAATGGACGTATCATTTCTTGACGCTCAACTGGAGCCGCTGTAGGTCATCGGTTTCTTGCTGTTGTTGCGGGTCCCTGCGTGCATGTCCATGCGAACCATGACCCTCGCAGGGGCGACCTTCGCGGCAGTAACTCGTAGCCATGCACACACCGTAGCACGTCTGGCGGCTGTTCGGAAGAAGGGGCCGTTCCCGGAGCGCGGCGAGCCGCGTTCAAGCTCATCGGTACGGACTTCATCATGAACCTGAAGGATATGTGACGCAATGCGGCCATCGCCCTTTGCCCTGGAGCGCTTCTTCGCGGAGCACGAATTCTCCGCGCCCTACCTGCTGTGCTGCTCGGACTGCGAATCCGTGCGCGTGGAGGAACTCACGAGCGCGACCCCGAACGGGCTGCAGGGGTTGCTGGATCTGCAGCTGCGCTACGGTGACTCCCACGGCGAGCCCGCCCTGCGCGAGGCCATCGCCAGGCTCTACGAAACCATAGAACCGCAGCACATCCTGGTCTTTACCGGCGCGGAGGAGGCCATCTTCGCCTTTGTCCACTCCATGCTCGATTCCGGGGACCA
>JBMCLC010000006.1:0-13444 GCA_048614715.1 Oceanidesulfovibrio sp. | reverse complement strand
GCCTCTGCTGCTGGCCGCCGGACAGGCCGAGGGCCGAGGAATGCAACCTGTCAGAAACCTCGTTCCATAGCGCCGCGCCCTTCAGGCTGCGCTCCACTTTGTCCTCGATGATGCTTCCGTCCTTCACGCCATTGACGCGCAATCCATAGGCCACGTTGTCGTAGATCGACTTGGGAAACGGGTTGGGCTTCTGGAAGACCATGCCCACCCGGCGCCGCAGTTCCACCACGTCCAGCTTGGGACTGTGGATATCCTGATTGCCGATGCGGATTTCTCCCTCGACGCGGGAGATGGGAATGAGGTCGTTCATCCGGTTGAGGCAACGCAGGAATGTCGACTTACCGCAACCCGAGGGCCCGATGAGGGCCGTGACCCGGCGTTCCATGAATTCAAGGTTCACATCGTGCAACGCCTTGAAATCCCCGTAATAAAAATCGAGGTTCGATGCGAACATCTTCACCGTGCTCATAATGCTGTCTCGTGTGCTCTAGGCCCGGGTTTCCCGGTGCTCGGAGCCGGCCTCGGGACGATCCTCGACCGTCCCCTTGTCTGATGCGGCGGACGTCCTGGGCACCGTGAACTTGAAGCATGTTCCCGTGCCTGTCGCCGTGGGGCTCTCCACCCACAGCTTTCCGCCGAGCTTCTCGACTATGTGTTTGCAGATGGCCAGCCCCAGGCCGGACGACCCGGCGCCCTTGTTGGTGCGGTGCTTGTCCACACGGTAGAAGCGCTCGAAGATGCGCTCCATGTCGCTGGCCGGAATGCCGGGCCCCTGGTCCTCCACGCCGAAAATGACCAAGCCGCCCTGCTCGCTGCTCCACACGCGCGCTCCCTGGAAAACACTGCCTTCGATGTCCGCGCGTCCGTTCTCGGTTTCTTTCACACCGTACTTCAGGGAGTTTTCGATGAGGTTGCGAAAAACCTGCACGAGCCGGTCAAAATCGGCTGCGACCATCAGCTCGTCCGGCAGGTCCATTTCCACGTACACGCCCTTTTCCTCGGCCATCTGTTCGCATTCCCGCAAGGCTTGCCCGGCCGCTTTCACGGCGTCCACGTCCTTGATGTCGAAAGGCTTCTTGCCGCTTTCGAGCCGGGTGAGGCTGAGCAGATCGTTGACGGTCTTGGTCATGTGGTTGGCGTGCTTGATGATGATCTCCAGAAAACTCTTCTGCCCTTCCTGCTTGGCCGTGCCCTGCTCCACGCCCAGAAGCAGTGTCTCCGCATATCCCTTGACCGAAGTCAGCGGCGTTCGCAACTCGTGGGATACGTTGGCCACGAAATCCCGCCGGATGCGCTCCAGCCGCGAAAGTTCGCTGATGTCGTGGAAAACAACGACCAGTCCGCCGCCCTGAACGCCCTCGTATTCCTGGCGCCGCATGGGCACGATGGTCACGTCGTACACGGAGTCGCGCACCGGCTCTATCTGCATGCGGATGGCCGTGGCTGCCTCATCCTGTGAATGCGCGTCCACCGCCAGGGTGTCGTCGCAGGCGCGCTGCAGCTCCGGGGACAACACCACTTCCAGCGGCCTTTTGCCCACGCAGTCGCCCGCGCCGATGAAGATGTCCTCGAGCGCGCGGTTCACGCTGCGGATGCGGCACCTGCTGTCGATGACCATGACGCCTTCGCGCATGGAGTCCAGCACCGCCTCGAGCTGCGACTTCTGCTCCGTGATGGTGCGGATGTGGTGCTCGATGGATTGCGCCATGGAGTTGATGGACCTGGCCAGGGCGTCGAACTCCTTGCTCTTGAAAAAGCCCAGGCGTTTCATATAGTTGCCCTCGCCGATGGCCTCGGCCACCGCGATGGTCTCGCCCATGCATCCCCACAGCCAGCGCACCAGGAACAGGCTGAAAAGCGCCGAGAGCAGAAGCGCCGCGGCCACAGCAATGTACATACCACTCTCGATATCCTGCAGCCAGCCCCCGGCCTCGTAATGCGGCATGCCGAGCACCAGACGACCGCCCGACACGCCCCCGGTGGCGAACACAGCGTCGCCCTGGAAATAGACGGACGGGGCGCGGGCGTCCGAGGTGGCGAGATTCAGCGATTTCGGCGGCGTGTGGGACTGCCCTTCCTCCGGCAGCGCCTTCGGCGAGGGAAAGCCGTTGGAGAGCACCGTGGATTCGCCCACACTGTCTCCGGAGGAGGCGAATATGAGTGCGCCAGCGGCGTCGTACAGCGCCAGCCGCACACGCAGTATCCGGGCCGTGCTTTCCAGCCAGCCCAGGACGCCGGACATGTCCTGGCCGGCGGAGTGCTCGGCCAGACCGGAGCGCACCAGATAGAACAGGCGGCGGATCTCCAGGTCCGCATTGTCCTTGAGCCCTTCCGTGAACACCCGGTGCGTGTGCCACGACGGCACCAGCAGCCCGAGAAAGACCACGAGAAGAAAGGACGCGAGGACTCGCGAACGAAACGAAAAGCCGCCGCGCATGGACGACTACTCCTTGAACCTGTAGCCGACGCCGCGAACGGTTTCCACATAGGGCGCGTATGGACCGAGCTTCTGCCTCAGCCGGCGCACGTGGGTGTCCACGGTGCGGGCGTAGCCTTCGAACTCGTAGCCCCAGACGGTATTGAGGAGCTGGTCACGGGTCTGCACCCGGCCCTGGCGCTTCACCAGCTCGGAGAGCAGCTTGAACTCGGTTGCGGTCAGCTGGATTTCCTCGCCGTCCACGTCCACGCGGTGCGCGTCGAGGTCCACAGCCAGTCCTTCCTTCTGCCACTTGGAGCGCTGCGCCTCGCCGGGCTGAATGCGCTTCATGATCGCCTTGACCCGCAACAGCAGCTCCCGCGGACTGAACGGCTTGATGACGTAATCATCCGCCCCGAGCTCCAGACCCACGATCCTGTCCACCTCCTCACCGCGGGCGGTGAGCATGATCACAGGTATCGACGAGGTCTCCTGTTTGCGCTTGAGCTCCTTGCACACCTCGAAGCCGTCCATGGACGGCAGCATGATGTCCAGAATGATCAACCCGGGCTGACGGCGGCGGGCCTGTACCAGGCCCTCGTATCCGTCAGTGGCCGTGGACACTTCGTACCCCGCGCTCTCCAGGTTGAACGTGAGCAGTTGCAAGATGTCTTCGTCGTCTTCGATTACGAGCACTTCATCATTGGACATGCTTTTTTCTCCCAACAATCCGTGATTGTATGCACGCGGATTAATGACAACATCATGTTTCTTATGTGACAAATACGTGACGATGCAGCAAAAACGTTGGGATTCTTAACCTTATTTCCTCCTGTGTTTTACAAAACATGCTGAACAGTTGTTCAAGGATATGGCATGGTCCCGCTCGAACGCAACGCCTCGTAAAGCAGTATGCCGGCCGCCGTGGACATGTTCAGGCTGCGCACGGCGTCGGTGACGGGAATCCGAACCGTGGGTTCGTTCGCATACAGCTCCTTGGGCAGGCCGCGGGTTTCCGGGCCGAGCACGATGAAGTCCGACGGCCGGTAGTCGAATTCGCAATAGGTGGTCCCGTTGCGGCTGGTGGTGAACACGAACCGGCCCCCTTCGCCCCGTACATATCGCCTCAAGGATTCCCAGTCCGGCCAGACCGATAGACGCACACTGGGCCAATAGTCCAGCCCGGCGCGCTTCAGGTGCTTGTCCTCCAGACTGAAGCCCAGCGGCTCCACAAGGTGGAGGTCCACCCCGGCTCCGGCAGTGAGCCGCGCGACGTTGCCGGTGTTGGGCGGAATTTCCGGCTGGTAGAGCACCAGCGACGGTTTCTCCGGCATGGATCAGCTCTCGTCCGCCAGGTCCTGAAACTGCGCAGCGTCCGCCGCCGGCCCGGCAAGGGCCTTGCGCCAGAAATCCTCGTGCGCGAGATCCACGCCCAGGGTCTGTCGCACTGCGTCCTCGCTGGTGGCGCTGCCGGTGAGGGCCAGGAAGCGCTCGTAGGTTTCCGTGAAATCCCGCTCCCGGGAAGCGCGCTCGGCCAGTCCGAGACTCAGCAAATAGCCGAAGGTGTACGGGAAGTTGTAGAACGACACGCCCGTTATGTAGAAGTGGAGCTTGGAGGCCCAGAACATGGGGTCGAGCTCGTCCGGGGCCAGCACATCGGGGAACGCGTCGCGCTGCGCCTCGAGCATGAGCTCCTTGCACCGCGCCGCAGAGACCTCGCCGTCCAGGCGCTCCGTATAGAAGGAGCGCTCGAAGAGATACCGCATCCGGATGTCGCAGCAGAAGGTCGCGGCGTCGTCCAGCCGGGCGCGCAGCACCTGACGCTTCACCGCATCCGGTGTGGCCGGGTTTGTGAGCAACGCGTTCTGCACGAGCCGCTCGGCGAATGTGGAGGCGGTCTCGGCCAGCGTCATGGGGTAAAGCGCCGCCAGGGGCCGCTTGCCCGCCAGAATGCGCGAATGGAAGGCGTGGCCCAGTTCGTGCGCCAGGGTCTGGACGTCGCCCAGGGTGCCGCCGAAGGTCATGAACACGTGGGACTCCCGAGACTGGAGCGAGGTGGTGCAGAAGGCGCCGGGCCGTTTGCCGGATCGTTTCTCCGCTTCCACATGGCGCGTGTCCAACGCTTCCTGGGCGAAGTCTGCCAGCTTGGGATAAGCCGCGCGGAAAGCGCCGACCACGAGGTCCGAGGCTTCATCCCAGGTGTAGCTCGGCTGGCCGCCGCCTGGCAGCGGTGCGGAAAGATCCTGGAAGCCGAGCCGGTCGCGTCCCAGCAGCGCGGCTTTGCGCCGCAAATACGCCAGCACCGGGCCGCGTTCCGCATCCACGGCCCGCCACATGGCGTCCAACGTTTCCCGCGTGGTGGCCGCGCCAAAAAGCGGCTCCACCATGAAATCCTCCACGCCGCGGTGGCGGTTCAGGGTGTGGCGCGTGCCGGCTATGGCGTTGAGAGCAGCGGCTGTCACGTACTCCACGCCCTGCCACGCGGCGTTGGAATTCACCAGGGCCTCGAGCCTCACCTCGGGATCGGGATTCTGCAAAAGCTCGCGCTTCTGAGCCATGGGCACCTCGCGCTCACCCTCCTTCCCGGCGGTCATGGTGAACGAGAGACGGCCGCTCAGGGTGTCGTAGAGCCGGCCCCAGGCCGAGATGCCGTCCACTCCGAGCTCCGAGGCCAGCCGCTCGCGGTCCGTGTCCATTCTTCTGGACGCCTCGTCCTTGAGCCTGTAAAGGAAATAGCTGCAATCCTTCATTTCTTCACGATCCGCCAGCGCCTGGACCGCGGATTCGTCGGCCTCGCGAAACACCGCCATGACCGGCGCAAAGGCGCTGCGGAACCGCGCACCCATCTGCGAGACCCGGCCGCTCTCCTGCTGGTAGCGCTCGTTCCGCGAGTCCGTGGCCGCGAGGCAGCCCACGTAGGATGACCAGTGGGAGTACCCGGCGAGGATCTGCTCATCAAGCAGGAAGAGCTCCACCCAGGGATCGAGAGCTGCCGGATCGAGCGTGGCCAACTGTTCGGCAAGGCTTCGCAACCGTTCGATATCTTCCTCGATGGCGCGGATGTGCCCACGGTACTCGGGGCCGTCGAACTCGAGGAAGTAGGATGTCAGGTCCCACTCGGGGGCGTTGGCCATGTATAATCTCCTGAATTGTATTTGCAAATGCTGTGCATGGAGCTTCAGACTACCTGTCCTGACCGTAAGCTGCAGTCATTGGAATGGCGGCTTGGATAAAAGCACCACCCTTCTTCTTACTATTTGATTTTCGGAAGCCTTTGCAACACTGGAGATTTTGATTTGTGGCAATGAAGGCGAGTTCCGGCTGGCGGGTACATATGTGTCGGCATTCGACCTTGAGGCGGGCGAAATTGACGCCGCCACAGGATGAAAAAACAGTGCTTCAAATGCTTCTAGAGCATGTCGAGGGGGTCGAGGTCCAGGGTGATCTTGACGCCCGCCACGCTGCGGACCTGATTCTTGAAAGCGGCGTAGAGCCGGCGCACGGTGAGCCAGTCCCCGGCCTTGAGCAAGCACTGGTACCGGCGTTTGCCCCGCAGTCTGGGGATGGGCGCCGGCACGGGGCCGAGAAACTGCGCGCCGAGGGAGCGGGCCAGCTCCCGCGCCGGCTGGGCCAGCGACGCGCCGAGCACCACGGAGTCGTCCACCGTGGGAGAAACCTCCAGCCGCACCAGGCCGAGCTTCACGAACGGCGGGTACTTGCGCTTTCGGCGGCGCTCCAGCTCCTGGGCGAAGAACCCTGCGTAGTCGTTCTCCTGCACGTACTGCCAGCAGTAGTGGCCCGGATTGCGGGTCTGGATGAGCACGCACCCCGGTCGCTCGCCCCTGCCGGCGCGTCCGGCCACCTGCACAAGGAGCTGGAAGGAGCGTTCGGCCGCACGATAGTCCGGCAGGTTGAGCCCCATGTCCGCGTCGGCTGCGATAACCAGGGTGACGTCCGGAAAATGGTGCCCCTTGGAGAGCATCTGCGTGCCCACGAGCACCTGGGCCTCCTTGCGGGCAAAGGCGTTGAGGATGGCCTCCATCCGGCCGGGCCTGCGCGTGGAGTCGCGGTCCAGCCGCAGCACCTCGCAACCGCGCGGCAACGTGGCCGAGAGGGTTTCCTCCAGCCGCTCGGTGCCTTCGCCCATGGGCAGGTAGTCGGCGGAGCCGCAGGTGGGGCACAGCAGCGGGTACGGCAGGCTGTCCCCGCAGTAGTGGCAGATGAGCCGCTCCCGGCCCTTGTGATAGGTCAGGCCGATGTCGCAATGTTCGCATTTGGCGACTTGGCCGCACTCCTTGCAATACATGAGGGGCGAGTAGCCGCGGCGGTTGAGCATGATGATGGCCTGGTCGCCGGCGTCCACCACCTCGCGCAGCCGGGAGGCGCTGTGGGGCGCGAGCAGCGAATCCGCGGGGCCGACACGGCGGATGTCCACCAGCTCCACGCAGGGCATGGCCGAGCCGCCGAAACGCTCCGAGAGAACGTGTTTGGGCAATACGCCGGACTGCGCGGCGTGGAATGTTTTCACGTCCGGAGTGGCCGAACCCAGAACACACACGCCCACGTGCTGGGCGGCGAGGAAGTGGGCGACCTCCTTGGCCTGGTAGCCTAGTCGCTCATCCTGCTTGAAGGAGGCGTCATGCTCCTCGTCCAGAACCACGGCGCCGAGTTCGCGCAACGGCAGGAACAGGGCCGAGCGCGTGCCCACCACCAGGTGCGGCCCGTGCTCCGTGGCCGCGCGCAGGAAATTGCGCTCCCGCTCCTTGGGCGGCTGGTACCCGTGGTGGAAAATGACACTCCTGTCCGGAAACACGGCGCAAACGGCGCGGCGCAGGTTGATGGCCAGAGCCACCTCCGGGGCCAGCAGCACCACGCTGCGACCGCGGGCCAGGCAGGCACGGGCCAGCTCCAGATACACCGCCGTCTTGCCGCTGCCGGTGACGCCGAACAGCAGATGGGACACCATGGCGCCGTGGTCCGATCCGTCCAGCGCTTTTTCGAAGGCAGCCAGGGCCGCGGCCTGCCCTGCTGAAAGCTCGTAGCACACGCCGGAGTCGGCGTTGCAGGCCGTCTCCTCCACGGCCGCGCAGTACGCCGGCTGGGGGCCGATGGTCACAAGTCCGCGCTTCGCCAGATTATTCAGGACGACGGAGGTTTCGGGACCGAGCTCCTTCGTAAGGTTAGCGCGCGCTGTGGGGCCGCGGTCCCACAAGTATTCCAGAAGCGCGATCTGCCGCTTGGCCGACGGCCGCACGGGCCACGGCGGGTCCTTGACCACGCTGGCGAACTCCACGGCGGCAGCAGGCTCTATGGATTTGGCCTCCATGTTGCCGGAGAGCCACAAGCGAGCCAGCTCCTTCTTGGCGTCCTCGTCCAGCCTGGCGAGTTCCGCGCTCTTGAGCCGGCGGGGCGCCCCTGGCTGATACACGGTATAGAGGATTCGGGCTGTCTTGAGCCCAGCGGGAAGGACCTGGCCGAGGATGCGGCCTTCGGTTTCCATCTGCCGCAGGGCGAGGTTGCGGACCATGTCCAGATAGGGTTGCGGAAAGAGAGGCGCGCGCTCCACGGGCCAGAGCACGGGCTTGAGCGCGTAGCCGGCCTCAGCAGCCGGGGGCTCGGCCTCTCCGGGCAGCACCACGCCCAGCCGCATGCCGTTGCCCAGTGGGACGAGGACCCGCGTTCCCGGCAGCAGCGCCTCGGAAGGCAGCCACGCTGGTTCTTCGTAGGTGAGGTTGGCGTACGGCGGGCTGGCGAGGGCTACTCGGACTGAGCGGACGGGGCGCTTCATGCTCCGCATGGGCCGCATGGAAAAAACGGCCACAAGCCGCGGCGGAACCGGCACGGCTCCGTCGCGGCATGTTGTATGGTTATGCTTTTACTTGCAGGAGAGCAGTTCCTGGAGGCGATGCACCAGATCGTCCCGCAGGGTTTCGTCCTGCAGCGCAAAGTAGATGTTCGCCGTGAGATACTCGGCCCAGTCGCCGGCGTCAAACCGCTGTCCGCGCATGCGCACCGCCAGCAGTCGCGATTCCTTGGCCAGGGACTTGAGCGCGTCCGTGAGCTGGATTTCACCGCCGTGGCCGGGCTCTATGCTTTCCAGGTGCTCGAATATCTCGGGCATGAGCACGTAGCGGCCCACGATGGCCAGTCTGGACGGCGCTTCGCCCCGCTTGGGCTTTTCCACGAGATCGCGCACACGGTACAGGCCCGGGGCGAACTCCTCGCCCTGGATGATGCCGTAGCGGCTCACCTTGTCCGGCGGCACTTCCATGACGCCGATGACAGGGAGCTTCTCGTCCATCACGACATCGATGAGCTGCTTGATGCCCGGCTCCATGCCGAACATGAGGTCGTCGCCCACCATGATGGCGAAGGGATCGTTCTTGACCACCTCCTTGGCGCAGAGCACGGCGTGGCCGAGGCCGAGCTGTTTCTTCTGGCGCACGGAGATGATATTGACCATTTCCGCCACTTCGCGGATGGCCGTGAGATATTCGGTTTTCCCGGCCTTTTCGAGCACGCTTTCGAGCGAGAGGTTGTAGTCGAAATGATCCTCGATGATCTTCTTGTTCTGATTGTTGATGAAAATGACGTCCGTGAGGCCGGAGTTCATGGCCTCTTCCACGACATACTGCACCACCGGCTTGTTGTAGACCGGCAGCATCTCTTTGGGAATGTTCTTCGTAGCGGGTAGCGAGCGGGTGCCCCAGCCCGCCACCGGTACGACCACCTTCTTTATCTGCATGCTCCGCGCTCCTCGAGGGTCTCGTGTTTCAGCACGCGGCGGTTGACCCGCCTCCGCCGTAGAAGGCCACTCAGACAGCATGGCTGTACGGGCCTGGTTGATCGTCGTACACGAACCGGGACCTGCGCGCCGACGGCCGTTTCACCCATAAGCCGTCGCGAGCGCAGGCTCTAATCTCTACGGTACCATTTTCCGCTTGAATGGCAAGCTTCCTCTGCGCAGAGATGCCTTGAAAGGCACATGCCACGGTGTCTGGAGGATTATTTCAAGCTGGAACTGAGCGTGTCGGCCAAAGATTGGGCCAGTTCCTCGACCAGGTCGCGGTTCTCGCCTTCGACCATGACGCGGGCCACGGATTCCGTGCCCGAGTAGCGGAGCAGCACGCGGCCCCTGTCCGCGAGCTTATCCTCGGCAGCCTTTTTGGCCTGGATCACGGCGTCCACCTGGTCGAAGGGGATCTTGCGCTCCACATGCACGTTGATGAGCACCTGGGGAAAGAGGTCCATGAGCGCGGCCAGCTCGGAAAGAGGCTTGCCCTTGGTCGTCATGAGCCGCATGAGCTGGAGCGCCGCGAGGATGCCGTCGCCGGTGGTGGCGTAACGGTAGAAGATGAGGTGACCTGACTGCTCGCCGCCGAAGGTAGCGCCTTCGCGGCGCATGGCCTCCACCACGTGGCGGTCGCCCACCGGAGTGCGCAGCAGCTGCCCGCCCTTGTCCTGCATGAAAAGCTCGAGGGCCATGTTGCTCATCACCGTGGCCACCAGCTTGCGGCCGGGCAGTTCATCGCGCTCCATCATGTCCTGGGCGCACAAGGCCATGATCTGGTCGCCGTCCAGCACGCGCCCTGTCTCATCCACCACGATGAGGCGGTCCGCGTCGCCGTCCAGCGCCAGACCGATGTCCGCGCGGTGCTCGCGCACGTGGTGGGCCACTATCTCGGGATATAGGGATCCGCATTTGTCGTTGATGTTCAGGCCGTTGGGCTCGGTGCCGATCCTGACCACCTCGGCGCCGAGTTCCTCGAAGATGGGCGGCGCCACGCGATAGGCGGCGCCGTGGGCGCAGTCCAGCACCACCTTCATGCCGTCGAAGGTCATGTCCTCGGGCAGGCTGTTCTTGAGGTAGACGATGTAGCGTCCCGGGCTGTCCGAAATCTTCTTGGCCCGCCCCACTTCCTCGGAGGGTGGATAGTTCCAGTCCATCCTGGTGTTCAGCACCATCTCTGTAATGGCCGCTTCCGCCTCGTCCGCCAGCTTGAAGCCATCGTTGTTGAAGAACTTGATGCCGTTGTCCATGAACGGATTGTGTGAGGCGGAAATGACCACACCGAGATCGGCCCGCATGTTCCGGGTGAGGAAGGATACTGCCGGCGTGGGCAGCGGCCCCACCAGAAAGACGTCCATGCCCGCGGCGCACAGCCCGGAGGTGAGCGCCGTTTCGAAGACATAGCCGGACAGCCTGGTGTCCTTGCCGATGACCACGCGGTGGCGCTTGTTCCCGTTTCGGAAATACGTGCCCGCGGCCAGTCCCAGCCGCAGGGCCACCTCCGGCACCATGGGATAGATGTTCACCTGGCCTCGCAGGCCGTCCGTACCGAATAGTTTGTGTGTCATGGCGTATTCAATCCCCGTGTGGCTGGGTTCGTTGCATCCGGCTGGGAGCGCGTGCCGTTGCGCGCCGGAGCGGTTTCGGATTTGGCGCTGAGCGTGACTGTGACCGTTCTTGGCTCGCTACGCTCCATGGTCACATCGGGAGGAAGAATGGGAACGTATGGCAGCTCGTGCACCCCGGGTTTCAGATTCTCGCCCACCACGACGTTCACGGCCAGCGCCTCTTCCAGCGCGCCGTTCCGCAACAGGGGCACGGGCGCCAGCACCGTGGCGTCCACATGGTCCGGTTCGATGGAGGCATCTAACCCCGAAAAATTGTCCAGGCGCACCGGGGCGGACACGTCGAGCTCCTTTTTTTCCACGTCGAACACGAGACGCACCTGCACCGTATGGGGGTCCGAGGATATCTCATCCGGCAGAGTCAGGGGCACGTCGTCCTCCACGATTGTCATCGGGGTCGGGTCCTCCACCTCCAGAACCTGGGTGGGTATCTCCTCGATGCGGTCGACGAACTCCTTGGGACCGCGGATCTTGGTCACCGCCGGGATGGTTTCGTTGCCGCGCAAAAAGTAGTGGTCGTTCAGCTCGCCCTGCCATTGCGGCAGCACGGCCACAACCTTTTCCTCAATGCGGTCGGCCACAACCTGCAGCCTGGGCGGATCAATCTCGATGATCTCCACGCTGCCGGGCAGCGGCAGGCTCTGGGGATCGAGGTTCACGGTGTTCATGCCCGGCTTGATGGAGCTGAGGTCCAGCGAATAGGCGACGTTCTTGGTGTCCAGATTGCGCACCAGCCCCTGCGGGCCGCGCACGCGCACTTCCACGCGGTTGCGCAGGCCGCGGCGGACCACGATGTCCTTCTGCACGCCGGTGAACTCCACGGGCAGCTCAATCCACGTGTCCACCCGTTCGCGCCCGGATACGAAGTACCAGGCCGTGGCGGACAGCAGAAACGCCACAATGAGAAATTGCCAGTTGCCCCTCATGATGTTCTCGCTTGCGCGCTTACGCCGTCATGCGGCGAGCTTTTCCATGAGCACTTCACGCAGCCTTGCCTCGTCAGGACACACGGTGATGGCGCCCTGGTGGGCCACGGAAATGCGGCCGCGCTCCTCGGAGACTACCACGGCCACGGCGTCGGTTTCCTCGGTGATGCCTATTCCGGCGCGGTGGCGCGTGCCGAGATCGCTGCGGTGCCCGGACGCCGCGGACAACGGCAGTATGCACGCCGCCGCCACGAGCACTCCGCCCTGCATGATCACCGCACCGTCGTGCAGCGGGGTGTTCGGATAGAATATGGTCACGAGCAGGTCCTTGCTTACCTTGGCGTCGAGACGGACGCCCTTTTCCACCACGTCGCCCAGGGGCACGGATTTCTGCAGCACCACCAGGGCGCCGATGCGGCTGGCGGCCAGGGAGTTGAGCGCCAGGACCAGCTCGTTGAGCGTCTACTGGCCGAGCTGGTGGCCCCGGCCGCGGAACAGCTTGCCCGCTCCCACCTCCGAAAGCGCCTTGCGGATGTCCTGCTGAAAAATGATGACCACCACCAGGAACAGGGAGCCGAGGAAGTTGGCGAGCAGCCAGTTGAGCGTGTAGAGCCCGAATTCTTCGGAGGCGAAGTAGACAAGGATGACGAGCACGAGCCCGTAGACCACGGAGACCGCGCGCGTGCCTTTGACAAAGAGGATGAGCCTGTAGAGCAGGAACGTGACCAGGGCGACATCGAGGATGTCGCGCCAGCCGATCTGGATTTGGCCGATTTCGAACATGTCGTGCTCTACTTCTCCCCGTTCCGGCGGGCTTGTTTCACGGCTTCGGCCACCCGTAGCGTCTGGATGGTGCGCTCCACGTCGTGCACCCTGTGGATGGCGCATCCCGCGGCCCAGGAGATCGCCGTGGCCGCCTGGGTCGCCGTCTCCCGTTCATGCACGCCGGCGCCCAGCAGTTTCTCCCACACGCTCTTGTTGGACAAACCCATGAGCAGCGGGCGTCCGAATCCGGCGAAGCGGTCCACGTTGGCGACGAGTTCGAGATTGTGCGCCATGGTCTTGCCGAAGCCTATGCCTGGGTCGAGGACGATGCGGTCCTCGGGCAGGCCGGCCGCCACGAGCTTGTCCAGGGTGGATTCGAAGAACCGTCGCACCTCGTCCACCACATCCTCGTACCTGGGGTTTTGCTGCATGGTAGCAGGTTTTGCCAGGCTGTGCATGAGTACGTATCCGGGTTTTTTCTCGGCCAGCACGTCTTTGAGCGCCGGGTCGAACCGGCACGCCGAAACATCGTTGACGATGGCCGCGCCGGCCTCCAACGCCGCTGCCGCGACCTCGGCCTTGTAGGTGTCCACGGAAATGTGGTGCGCTGACAATGCGCAATCTCCGGCGCTGGAATTCTCCGCCGCCTCGCCCAGGGCCTGCTTCAGCCCGCGGATTACCGGGACGACGCGCTCAAGCTCCTCGGAGGCGGAGACCTCTTCGGCATAGGGACGCGTGGATTCCCCGCCCACGTCCAGAATGCGCGCGCCGTGGGCGGCCAGCGAAAGGCCGTGCGCCAGGGCGGCGTCGGACGTGGCGTGGCGTCCGCCGTCGTAGAAGGAGTCCGGCGTGACGTTGACGATGCACATGACGCAAAAGGGGGCGGTCTCGATGGAGACACCCCCCAGCACGTTCCAGATCG
>JBMCLC010000005.1:0-13492 GCA_048614715.1 Oceanidesulfovibrio sp. | reverse complement strand
CGTGCTCGGCTGGCGGAGCAGAGACTTCCTCGGGCTCCGGAGCAGTCTGGGCGGGCGCTTGCTCAGCCTCGTGGGCCTCGGCGGCCTCGGCCTGGACATCCTCCGCCGGAGCCTCTTCCGCTTCGGGGGCGAGCGTCTCTTCCGGCGCGCCGGCCTTGGGCTTGCGCCGGCGGCGCACCACTACGCCGGGCTGCACTTCCTTGCGGACCACGTCGGCTCCGCCTTCCTCGCCGCCGTTTTGGAAGCGGGACCGCATTTCCGCGGCCTGCTCCTCGTCGACGGCGCTCATATGGCTTTTAACCTGGACACCCAACTCGCGCAGGGCCTGGATGAGCTCCTTCTTATTGACTCCGAGCTCATTGGACAGGTCTTTGACAGTGATCGTCATGCGTCACCCCCTTCTCTTCCTCGATCGGCAATGGCCCTGCCTGAGTTGCGACTTGCACTCGCCCTGGAGGCAGACGTAGCAACCTCTGCCCGGCAGAATCTGTTTCGGGTCCGGGACCAGGCCGTCTTCGCTTGCCACGAAGCGAAGAAGTTCCGGCTTGGGCCGCTTGGTGCGGCAGACCATACAGGTCCGCTCGGGGACGCGGCGCTTTTTTGCAGCGCGAGCATCGTCATGCATCCTGGCGTGATCATGCATCCTCGTTCACAACAGTTCGTGTTTGCTGGCGCGCTCCGGCTGGGAGGCGCTTTCCTCGTTCGTCGTATCACTCGTCAGCCGGCTCCTCGGGAGCGGGCGGTTCGGAATCCACCCGAATTTCGGCTTTGGTTTCGGTAATTGTATCTTCGTCCGGCGCGGCGCTTTCCTCTGGTTCCACGGCCGCGTCCTCGGGTTCGATCTCTGCCGCCTTTGGCGCGAGTCCCAGGAAGTTGATGGCGGCGCGAATCTGGCTGACCTTGGCGGGTTCAAGCTTGAGTTTTTCCTCAAGATCCTCGTCCGAAGCCAAGGCCACCTGCTCGGGGTTCTCGAGCCCGGCCTGGAAGAACCGTTCGATCGGAATTTCGGCGACGCTGGCGAGCTGGTCGAGCTTTTCGCGGCCGACGTTGAGCTCGTTGTAGCGGCTCTCGGTGTAAATATCGATCTTCCATCCGAGCAGTTTGGAGGCGAGCTTCACGTTCTGGCCCTTGCGGCCGATGGCCAGGGTGAGCTGGTCGTCGGGCACGATGACCTCAAGCAGCTTTTCGTCCTCGTCCACGGTGATGCGCGAGATGAGCGCCGGGGACAGGGCGTGGGCCGCGTAGGTGGCTATTTCCGGGCTCCAGACCACGATGTCGATGCGCTCGCCGCGCAGCTCCTGGACGATGTTCTGGATGCGCGAGCCGCGGATGCCCACGCAGGCGCCCACAGGGTCCACATCGCGGTCGCGCGAAAGCACGGCCACCTTGGCCCGGCTGCCGGGATCGCGGGCAATGCCCATGATCTGCACCGTGTTGTCGTCCACCTCGGGCACCTCGCGCTTGAACAGCGAGGCCATGTAGTCCGGGTGGGAGCGGGAGACGATGACCTGCGGGCCGCGGCCTTCCTTGCGCACTTCCACGATGAAGGCCTGCACGCGGTCGCCGCGCTTGAACCGTTCCTTGGGGATCTGTTCTTCTTTGGGCAGGAGCGCCTCGGTGCGGCCGAGGTTGATGATCCAGCCCATGCGGTCGCGGCGCTGGATGATGCCGCTGACGATCTCGCCTATGCGGTTCTTGTATTCTTCGTAGATGATCTCCTGCTCGGCGTCGCGCATGCGCTGGATGATCACCTGCTTGGCGGACTGGGCCGCGATGCGGCCGAGGTCCTCCACGTTGAGCTTGAAGCCGATTTCGTCGTCCAGCACTACGCCGGGGTCGTGCTCGATGGCTTCTTCCAGGGAAATTTCGGTGTTGGGGTCTTCGACGTCCTCGGTGACCACCTTGAAGAGGTAGACCTCTATCTCGCCGGTCTCCTCATTGAATCCTACTTCGATATCCTGGTTTTCTCCATATTTGCGCACCACGGATGAGCGCACGGCTTCTTCCAGGGTATCCACGAGGAGATCCCGGTCGATGCCGCGATCCTTACTGATTTGTTCGATGGCTTTTTTGAGTTCCATGCTCATGGTCGCCTCCCGTGTCATCCGGGGTCGTGGTAGGGCGGACTGCCCGGTCCGGCTCTACGATATTTTTAGCTCGTTCATAGCCGAGTTCATTTTTTTCTGGCCATCTCGTCGAACTCGTGGACGAGCCTGACCGTCTCGATCTCTTTCCAGGGAATCTCCAGCGGGTCCGCACCGTCGCCGGGGTCCAGCCTGATTCCCGATCCGACGGTCTCCACGAGGACGCCGGTAAAGCGTTTGCGGCCGGGGAAGTCCGCCTCAAACAGAGGCTCCTTCGTAGCCACCGCGATCTTCCTGCCTTCGTGGCCCGCGAGCTGTTCGAGGCTGAAAAAGAGCCGCTCCAGACCGGGGGAGGAGACCTCCAGGGTGTACCTGCCGGGGACAATGTCCTCGGCGTCGAGGGCCACGCTCATGTGGCGCGAGACCTGGGCGCATTCATCCACGTCCACCTCGCCCTCGCCCGGCTTGTCCAGAAAGACGCGCACCACGCCGCGCTTGCCAGAGGGTTTGTACTGCACCCCCCAGAGTTCCAGCCCGAAGGCCGAGGCCATGGTCCGGGCTATGCGTTCTATCCGTGCGTGTGCGTCGTCGTTAATCATGCCGCGCTCCCAACGTTCCCGATTGTTCCATGCGGTTGAGCCAAGAAAAAAGGGGGGACCCAAGGCCCACCCCGTGTATCGCTCATACCGCGTGGTGACGAGGCGCGTTTCCGCGTTGTGTCGTGCTCGCCACCATCGAAGGGCGGTTGCCGTCCCAATGCTTTTAAGCGTGGCGCAGTGGGTGTCTGCGCGAATCCGGACGACACGACGGGAAAACTGGAGCGGGCGACGGGATTCGAACCCGCGACCCCAAGCTTGGGAAGCTTGTACTCTACCAACTGAGTTACACCCGCCCTTCGGGAAATAAATCCAATATCCATACGAACCCTGCCTGTCAAGGCGGTTCTCCTGCAGAACATAGGGTTTTTGGCCTTTGGCCGGGGAAGGGTCCAATTTCGTGCGCGAATCTTTTCGCAACCAGAGGGAGGGACTGAGCGCCCGGCATGGTCCGTGCAACCTTCCGCGCAGAACCGGACGCCCGACTCCAGATCACAGGGAAAGTGGTCCGCATCTTGCTTCATCCGTGCAAGGCACAGGAGGACCGACAATGCAAAGCAGTATGTATTCCGCGCTCTTCGGAGCTCTTTCCAGCGAGCACCGGCTGGACATCATCGCCAATAATTTGGCAAACGCCAACACGAGCGGCTTCAAACGCGAGAAGTACGCCTTCGAGGACACCTTCGTCTCCTACGCGCACGACCAGATCATGGAGCCAAAGCTCGACCTGCGTCAGAAGAAGCTCTTTCCCCCGCCGGTGCACCTCGCCAGGCCGCGCATTGCCGGCTACCAGACCGACTTCACCCAGGGCGGGCTCAAGTCCACGGGATCGCAGCTCGATTTCGCCATCCAGGGCCCTGGGTTCTTCAAGGTCCAGAGCGAGGGCGGCGGCGAGTACTACACCCGCAACGGCAATCTGCACAAGAACCTGGCCGGCGAGCTTGTGAACGCCAGGGGCGACAGGCTCCTGGGCGTGGGCGGGCCCATAGCACTGCCCGAGAACGCCAGCCTCATCGAGGTCGGCCCGGACGGGCAGATTTTCGCAAACAACGAGCTCGTGGGCCAGATCCAGGTGGTGGAGCTCGAAGATCCTCAGGTCCTCGAGAAGTTCGGCCACAACCTCTTTCGTGCCAAGGACGGCCGGGTACCTGTGGAGCAGGAGCCCGTGAACTCGCAGGTCGTCCAGGGTTATCTCGAGTCCTCGAACATCAACGTGGTCGAGGAGATGGTCAACATGATCGAGACCCAGCGCGCTTTCGAGGCGTATGGAAAAGTCATGTCCACGACAAACGAAACCGACACCAAGGCCATCACGCGTGTCGGCAAAGCGCTCTAGGAGGGATTCAGCCCATGATGCGCTCTCTTTGGACCGCGGCCACAGGCATGATCGCGCAGCAGCTCAACATCGACGTGATTTCCAACAACCTGGCCAACGTCAACACCATTGGCTTCAAGAAGAACCGCGCGGAGTTCGAGGACCTGCTCTATCAGAACATGCGCATCGCCGGCACGGAAACCGTTGGCGGCCAGCGCATTCCCACCGGCATACAGGTCGGCATGGGTGTCAGGTCCACGACGGTCCACAAGCTCTTCAGTCAGGGCGATTACCAGAATACGGAAAATCCCCTGGACCTCGCCATTGAGGGCGACGGCTTCTTCCGTATCGATGTGAACGGCGAGGAAGCCTACACCCGCGCCGGCGCCTTCAAGCTCAACGACGAGGGCACCGTGGTCACGGCCAACGGCCATCCCCTCGATCCAGAGTTCAACGTGCCGGAAGACACCGTCAACCTTGTGGTCACCAGCGACGGCACCATGAGCGCCCTGGGACGCGGCGGCGAGGAGCTCGCCACGGCCGAGATCCCCATCTACACCTTTACCAACCCCGCCGGCCTCAAGGCCGCGGGCCGCAACCTCTACTACCCCACCGAAGCTTCGGGCGACGCGGTGCAGGGCACTCCCGGAGAGGAACAATTCGGCACCATCACCCAGGGGTACCTGGAAATGTCGAACGTGGAGATCGTCGACGAAATGGTCAACATGATCGTGGGACAGCGCGCGTACGAGATCAACTCGAAAGCAATCCAGACCTCGGACGCCATGCTCCAGACCGCGACCAACCTGAAGCGCTAGCCCGATCGGAGAGGATGATGCCGAGCACGATGCAGAGGATACGGGTCGCAGCCATGCTCGCCACGGTGTTGACGCTGTGCGCCGCGGCATGTGCGTACGCTGCCGTGAAACCCGGCGAAACGCCCTGGCGCATCGCCATTCGGGAAGCCGCCGTGGTTGCCGGGGACACCGTGACGCTGGGCGAGATAGCGCAGCCCATGGGTCCTGCGCCCCAGGACCACTGGGAGAAGCTCGCGGCCACCAGGCTGTGGCCCTCTCCTGAAGCGGACGGGGGCCCCATGGCCGTGAACCGCGACAAGCTCCAGCAGGCCCTGGACCATTACCTGGGGGGCACGGCGCAGCTTTGTCTCTTGCCGGACAGGCTGGTTCTGCGCCGCGGAGGCACGCTTCTTTCCCAGGACCAGCTCGCCGCCATCGTGGTCAAAACCCTGACGCCCAAGGCGCGCGCCCTGGGCGGGGATTTCGCCTTCCGCGACTACCGTATTCCGGAGAGCCATTTCCTTAAAGACTCCACTAACACTCTGGATATCGCGCTGGATGACGAACGCATCGAGCCCGGGCGGGTGACGTTCAAGTTCGTGGAGACAGACCTGCGCGGCGAGACAGTGCAAAGGATTTCGGCCTCGGTGTTTCTGGATTGTTTCAGGGACGTCATGGTCGCCGCCGCCACCATTGACCGCGACGAACCGTTGACCCCGGACAAGGTGACCATGCGCCGGATGAACGCCGCCTACCTGAAAAGCGAGCCCTGGGACGGTAGGGGAGGCCCCTGGCGGGTGACCCGGCCCGTGGGCGAGAACCAACCATTATATAAGGACGAAATCGAAGCGCTGCCCCTGGTCCGCAAGGGCGAGGCCGTGGAGCTCGTGTTCGAGGGCGCTTTCGTGAAGCTCAAGGTGCTGGCCGAGGCGCTGGAAGACGCCGGCCCCGGCGAGGCGGTCCGGGTACGCAACATGCAAAGCCAACGAGAAGTCTACGCCAAGGTACGCGACGCGCACACCGTGGTGGTCCGCTAAACAAGAGGAATTCTTATGAGCAAGCAAGTTTTCATCGCGCTTCTGTGCTGTCTGGTTCTGGCCGCCTGCACACAGACCAAGCAGAACGTGCAGACCACCCCGGTAACGACCCCGCCGCCGGCCGAGGACCTGGAACCCTCCATCGCGGAGAATCCCGGCTCGCTCTTCAACCCGAGCAACGCCGGCTACCTTTTCGAGGACAACCGCGCGCGCCGGGTTGGCGACATCGTGCTCGTGAACGTGGTGGAGAACTCCACAAGCGAGCTCACCGCGGAGACCAATACGGAGAAGGAGTCCACCATGAACATGGGCGTTCAGTCCGCGTTCCTGCGAAAGACCATGGGCGTGGGCGAGTTGCTCGGCGTGGACCCCTTGAACATGAAGGGCGATGTCGGCGAGTCCCCCATCGTCCAGTTCCGCAACAACTCCGAGTTCGAGTCCGACGGCGACACCTCCCGCACGGCAAACGTCTCCGCCACGGTGGGGGCGCGGGTGATCAAGGTGCTGCCCGGCGGGCTCATGCAGGTGGAGGGCGGCCGCGAGGTGCGCATCAACGAGGAGACGCAGATTCTGGTGGTGCGCGGCCTGGTCCGCCCCCGCGACATCGGTCCGGACAATTCCGTGCTTTCCACCCAGTTGGCCGACGCCTTCATCGAGTACTACGGCAAGGGCGTGATCTCCGACAAGCAGAAGCCGGGCTGGCTCACCCGCATCATCGACAACGTCTGGCCCTTCTAAGCATATTGGGAACGTTCAAGGAGTACGACGCATGACGACCCACACCACCGCGAACAAGCCGCGCGGCGCGCTGGCGTTTCTTCTCGCGGCGCTCATCCTGGCCGCCACCCTCGGCGTCTCCACCCAGGCGCAGGCGGTTCGGCTCAAGGACATCGCCACCTTCGGCGGCGTGCGCAACAACCAGCTTGTGGGCTACGGCCTGGTGGTCGGTCTGTCCAGCACGGGCGACACGCGCAAGAGCGAGTTCACCATCCAGTCCCTCGTCAACATGCTCGAGGTCCTGGGCGTGGCCGTGGACAAACGCAACCTGCGGCCCAAGAACGTGGCCGCCGTCATGGTCACGGTGCAGATGCCGGTCTCAGCCAAGCCGGGCACCCGCATCGACGCCACGGTCTCCTCCCTGGGCGACGCGGAAAGCCTGCTGGGCGGCGTGCTGCTGATGACGCCGCTCAAGGGCATCGACGGCAAGGTCTACGGCCTGGCGCAGGGACCGCTCACCGTGGGCGGCTTCTCCGTGCAGGGCGAGGCGGCCACAGCCCAGAAGAACATCTCCACAGTGGCGCTCATCCCCAACGGCGCGACCATCGAACGCGGCGTGCCTTTCAACTACAACGACCAGGAACAGCTCAAGATCCACATGAGCCAGGCGGACTTCTCCACCACCATGCAGGTCGTGGACAAGATCAACCAGTCCATGGGCGGCGAGTTCGCCCGGGCGCAGGACATCACCACAATCGAGCTGGCGGTGCCGCCGCGCTTTGCCGGCAACCTGGTGCCTTTCATGGCCAGTCTGGAGAACCTCGAGGTCAGTCCGGACACCAAGGCCAAGGTGGTGGTGGACGAGAAGACCGGCACCGTGGTCCTGGGCCGTCACGTGCGTCTTTCCAAGGCCGCGGTGGCCCACGGCAACCTGCAGATCGTGATTCAGGAGAACCTCAACGTGTCGCAGCCAGGCGCATTCTCCCCGGGCCAGACCGTGGTGACTCCCGAGACCGAGCTCGGCGTGCAAGAGGAGAACCGCCGGCTCATGATGCTCGAAGGCGCCACGCTCCAGGAGTTGATGGACGGCCTGAACTCCATAGGCGCCACCCCGCGTGACCTCATCTCCATCCTGCGCACGCTGAAGAGCGCCGGAGCCCTGCATGCCGAGCTGGAGGTGATCTGACCATGTTCGACGCCAAGCCCGATCTCGACATCGCAATGGCGAACCTTTCCCAGGATGACTCCGTCCGGAAAAAGCTCGCGCTCGATGCCGTCAAGGAACGTCTCAAGGGCGATCCGAACAAGGAGAAGGAGCTTCGGGAGGCATGCGAAGGGTTCGAGTCCATCTTCATCAACAAACTCTGGCAGCAGATGCGCAAATCCGTGCCCAAGGAAGGGTTCCTCCATTCCAAGGAGGAGGAATTCTACCAGTCCATGTTCGACCAGGAGATGTCCAAGAAGATAGCGAGCGCCGGAGGCATCGGGCTTGCGGACATCCTCTTCGAGCAGCTCAAGCAGCAGTCCGAGCTGGTAAGCCGGGCCACGTCGCCCCCTCAGCCCACCAATCCTTTGCCGATAGACGCGGAAACCGGGGCGCGGCCGCTGAACGCTGGACGGGTCAAGCCCGTGGACATGGACGGTCTGCCCGATGTCAAGCCGCTCGTGGCGGACCAGGCGCTCACCGAAACCAAAGCGGGATCGGCCGAGGACGACTCGGAGGACTTCCTCTCCGGCCTCTACACGCCGGTAGAGGAGGGCAGCGGGCCTTCAGCGAAAGACGAAGAGTCGGCGCACCCGCCGTACGATGCCCGCATCGCGGCCGGCGAACTGCCCGAAGCACGGCTCATTCCGGAGAACATGCGACGTTATGAGGGGCCGGAGCGTCCGGCCAAGGCCGCACCCATCGAGGACCGCACCGTGGTGGCGAACGCGGGCTCCACCGGCGCGGGCAGCCCTATGGCCGCCGGGGGACAGTCGGTCGGCGGCTCGGCCGTGGATTCGCAACTCTCCGCCGAGGAAAGCGAGCGGCTGCGGCTGGTGGCGTCCCTGCCCGTGCTGGAGCCGCCCGTGGACGGCGCGGTGAGTTCGCCCTTCGGCTGGCGCAACGATCCCTTCACCGGCCAGCGCAATTTCCATCAGGGTGTGGACTACCAGGCCCCGCAGGGCGCACCCGTGCGGGCGTGCTGGGACGGAGAGGTCGTTTTTGCCGGGGAACGGCCCGGCTATGGCAATATCGTGGTCCTGGAACATCAGGGCGGTTGGCGCAGTTTTTACGGTCATGCCGATGGTTTGGACGTATCGCGAGGGGATGTGGTGCAAGCTGGCCGCAAAATTGCAAGTGTAGGCTCGACAGGTCGCTCCACCGGGCCCCATCTCCACTTTGAGATACGCCACGGGGGGCAAGCCTTCGATCCGGAAGGGCTCCGCCGAACCATGCTCGCCAACAGTGAGCAAGGCGTAGCGGGCTCCTAGCAACAAAGAGGCCACGCCATGTACAGATCGATCATCGAGAATCTCCAGAGACAAGACAAAGCGTTCATCCTGCTCGACCTCTTGCTCGAGGAAGAATATTCCCAGCTGAAGAACCGCGCCCCGGAGCGAGTCACCCAGATAGAGATGCAGGTGCACGAGCTGGTGCGCCAGATCACCGATGAGCGGCAGGCCGTACGCGCCATGGCGCCTGGTCGTCTGGCCTCGCTCATCGCCGAGCTGCCCGAGGGGCTCATCGCCTCGGACATGGTCGAGGACATCGAGCACGTCGTGGGTCTGGACGAGACCGAAAAGCGGATGCCCCTGGCCGAGCTGCTCAACACCCTGCTGAAAAGCGTGGACGATAAGGAGCAGAAGACCATGCGCCAGGCCGAGAAGAACGCGGAGTTCGCCCTCGCGCTGATGGACCAGAACAGCGCCATGGCCGAGTTCCTCTACAGCCAGATCACACCCGAACAAAAGAAGGAAACCTACTCGGCGAAAGGCCGGTACAAAGCGTCCAAGCGTGAGGCGTCCATGCTCAACGGGAGGCTCTGATGGCCATCGGCATCAACTCCCTGCTGGACATGGGCAAGTGGGCCCTGTTCGGCAACCAGGCTGCCATCACCACCACCGGCAGCAATATCTCCAATGTCCATACCGAGGGCTACAGTCGGCGCGAGGTGCGGTTCGAGGAATCCTATTCCCTCGATTACAGGCCCGGGCAGATAGGCACCGGCGTTCGCGCCGCCGAGGTCATCCGCCATTTCGACGAATTCGTGGAACTCCAGTACGTGGACAAATATTCCGACAGGAGCCGGTTCGAGGCGCTGTGGTCCAACCTGCAAAGCGTGGACAACCTCTTCGACGAGTCCAATACGGAAGGCCTTGGCGCGTCCATCGACGCCTTTTTCCAGGACTGGCAGGATCTGTCCCTCCGGGCGGAAGACTCCTCCACGCGCGAGCAGCTCCTCTCGGACAGCTACAAGCTCATCTCCCTTCTGCGCAACATGGACCGCGACTTCTCCAACCTGCAGGAGCAGGCCGAGGACGTGATCCGCAGCGAGGTGGACGAGGTCAACGACATCCTGAGGCAGATCGCGGATATCAACAAGGAAATCAACATCCGCGACATGCCCGGCTCGAACAACGCCAACGCGCTGTACGACCAGCGCGCGCTGCTCGTGCGCCAGCTCTCGGAAAAGATCGACATCCGCTTCGCCAACCAGGGCACATCGGACTTCACCCGGACCTCCCAGGTGGAGATGGGCGCCGGCACTGACTTCGCCATCATGACCGAGGCCGGCCAGACGCTGGTCCACGGCACGGACTACTACGAGATCAAGTTCGAAGGCCCCCGCTCCATGCAGAGCCTTGTGCCCTCGTCCAATTTCGACGGGACCATCGAATTCTCAGGCTCGGACGACTTCGAATACACGGTGGAGGTGGTTCAGGGCGGTCAGGTCTCCAACGCCTCGGGCGCCGGCACGGCGCAGTTCCGCGTCTCCATAGATGGAGGCCACACCTGGCTCAAGAATCCGGACGGTTCGGAAAAGCTTTTCTACGCCAGGCCCCAGAACGGATCGATCGGCGCGGGCGATCTGCAGATATGGTTCGAGAACGCCACCCAGAACCTCGAGGCGGGCGACCAGTTCTCCATCATGCCCCGCAGCGGCGTGTACTGGTACAAGAACACGTCGAGCTTCATGAACATCTCCCCGCAGATTCGGGGCGACGGCACGGACGATCCCACCCGGCTGGTGGGCGGCACCATCACCGGACTCATGAACTTCGTCGGCCCCCACGTGGGCCAGTACCGCGACAAGATCGACGGCATGGTCAGGAGCCTCGTCTGGAACGTCAACCGGTTGCACAGCCAGGGCTCGGGCCTCAGCCCCATCACCCAGACCACCGGCACCTACTCGGTGAGCGATCCCTCCGTGGCGCTGGGCAGCGATTCCTCCGGCCTGCCCTGGAACGATCTTCTGGGCGATGGCAACGTGACCCTGTACGTGTATGACGATTCCACGGGCGAGCTCGCCAGCGGCGGTTCGGCCGGTCCTCTGGACTTCGATCCGAGCACACCCGGCGTGATCGACAACTTCGATCCCGACACCCACTCGCTTGATGATGTGGTGGACGCCGTGAACACCACCTACGGCAGCTTCCTCAATGCCGAGATCGTGGACAACAAGCTGCGCATCACAGCAGCCGACGGCTACAACTTCGCCTTCGGCGCGGACACCTCCGGCCTGCTCGCGGCCCTCGGGGTGAACACGTATTTCAGTGGTTCGAGCATGGGCGACCTGGGCATGCATGACGAGGTTCTGTCCAATCCGGAACGCATCAACGCCGGCCAGGTCAACGGCGCCTTCGAGGGCAACGAGGGCGACAACACCACGGCCCTCGGCATAGCAAGCCTGGCCACCAAATCCGTTACCGTGATCAGCTCCTTTGGCGTTTCCAATACCCAGACCATCGGCGAATACTACAGCAACATCATTGCGCAGGTTGGCGCGGAAGCGTCTGCCAGCAAGTTTTCCTACGAATACAACAAGGCGCTTTCCGACGATCTGGCCGAACGGCAGAGCCAGGTCGCGGGCGTGAACCTTGATGAGGAGATGTCCAACCTCATCAAATATCAGCACGCGTATCGCGCGGCGGCCAAGCTCGTCACTACCGCCGACGAGATGCTGCAGACCGTGCTCGGTCTCAAGCAGTAGCGGGCAGGAGAAGACGACATGGCCTACATGCGAGTCTCCCAGCAGAACGTTTACACGAACTTTCTCAACAACATGAATCGGTCCCTGACCGATCTCATGAATCTCAACGTACAGGCGTCCAGCCAAAAGCGCATCAACGCTCCTTCGGACGATCCCGCCGGTGCGGCCCGTGTGCGCAACTACCGCGCCGAGCTTTCCCGGCTGGAACAGTACCGCGAGAACGTAAGCACCGCCCGCGGCTGGCTGGGCCAGGCGGACAGCACCCTTATGCAGGCCAACACCGTGCTCACCCGGTGCAAGGAGCTGGCGGAACAGGCCGCCACAGGCACCATGAGCAAGTCGAACCGCGAGCAGGTGGGCTTCGAGCTCCGCGAGCTCTTCGAACAGCTCATCAACCTTTCCAACTCGGAGTTCGAGGGCAAGCACATCTTTTCCGGCCACAAGACGAACAATAGCGCCTTCGAAGCCGGCCTGGCCGTGACCACCAACGATTCCACCCTCTCCGGCACCACGTTCAGCATCACCGGAGCCAGCGACAAGACAACCGTTGTCCAGTTCCTGGAGGATGGGTCCACGGGTAACCAGGTGGGTAACGACGAGATCAGATATCGCTACTCCACGGATGCCGGCGAAAGCTGGACCGAGAAGACCCTGGCCGTCGGCGCTAGGGAACTGGATCTCGGCGGCGTGCGCGTGACCATGGAAAACAACGCCTCCGTGGAATGGGTGGAACCAGACATCACGGATACATCCGTGGACAACGGCTCCTGGCTCTGGGTGCGGCCCACGGCCGTATACAAGGGCGACGACAAGGACGCCGTGGAGGTGGACCAGTACGGCAACGACCTGATCTCCGCAACGGCCGACGGCGTGTTCGACGAGGACGTTTACGTGCGCATCGACAGCGCCACGGACCTCGGCTCGGAAATCGAGTACTCATACAGCCTGGACGGTGGTCTGACCTGGAAAACCGGCAACACGGTCTCCAACGCCGCCACATCCAGCAGCGCCGTCCTCGTGCTGCCCGGCGGAACCCTGGACCTGGCATCCAACGGTGGCAACGCATTGAGCGCCGGCTCGCAGTTCATCCTCCGGCCTCGCCGCGCGGACATCAACTTCGAGATATCCCCCGGCGAGAAGATGGCCGTGAACTCCGTGGGCAAGGACGTATTCGGCGGCATTTACCATGAACCGTACGCCTCCAACGCCACGGCCGCTCTGGGCGGCGACGCCCGCAACGTGTTCGAGACCGTGGGCAGGCTCGTGGGTTACGTGGAGTCCAACAACCAGGCCGGCGTGCAGCAGGCGCTGGCGGATCTGACCACGGCGAGCGAGCATCTGCTCACCCAGGCGGCCCGCGTCGGCGGCAAGGAAAACCGCCTGGACGTCGCGAAGAGCGTGCTCTCCAGCCTGGAGCTCAACCGCGAGGAGCAGCTTTCCAACGTGGAGGACGTGGATGTCTCAGAGCTTCTGACCAAGCTCGCTCAGCAACAGATCATCTACGAAAGCGTGCTCAAGTCCTCCTCGCAGGTCCTGCGGATGAGCCTCGTCAATTACATCTAGACGCGGACAGCATCATTTGGGTAGGATTGCATCTTCATGGCCCACAGGCTATGCCGGGTGCACAAGACGGTCGCGGCGGTTTCGCACGCCGCGCCCGCATGACTGAAACACAACGAATCGGCGCATTGAATATATGCTCATTTTGACCCGCAGACCCGGCGAGAGCCTCTACCTCGGCGACGACATCA
>JBMCLC010000004.1:0-13549 GCA_048614715.1 Oceanidesulfovibrio sp. | reverse complement strand
CTTTGAACTGGTTGATCATGTCCGCCTCGGTCACGGTGATGTCGGCCACGGAAATGGGGAATCCCAGTTCCTCCGGGCAGATTTCCACCGAGACCTCGCCGGTACGTATCTCGCCGGCAAAGGGATGGTTGCGACCGAACCCGCGCTGGGTGGAGTAGGCCATGGAGAGCAGAAAGCCTTCGTCGGCCCGCGCCAGGCATTGCAGACGCACGTCGCGGTCGGCCGGCAGCTCCAGGGGGCTCAGGGTGATGTCGCCGGGGTCAGGGTCTTCATCCGCGCCGGGGATTTCCCGGCCGTCAGGCGGTTCGATGAGGTCGTTGTCCTTCAGCCAGTCCAGCACCCGCGGCATCTCACCATCCAGAGGCGCATCCGCCTGGGAAGGTTCGGCAACGTCCCGGCCATCGGCCAGCTCGAAATCCAGGAGCCGGTGCGTGTAGTCGAACGTGGGGCCGAGCACCTGTCCGCCAGGCAGATCCTTGTACACGGCGGATACCCGCCGCAATATGTGCATGCCCGTGGTGTCCACGGGTTCGCTCTCGCCCAGGCGGGGCAGGGTGGTGCGGTAGGCACGCAACAGGAATATGGCTTCCACCAGATCGCCCTGCGCCTGCTTGGTGGCGAGGGCTGCAAAGTCCGGGTCGTAGAGCGAGCCCTCGGACATGACTCGGTCCACGGCCAGTCCCAGCTGTTCGCGTATCTGCTCCAGCGTCAGCTCCGGCACGTCCGGGTCGCCGCGGCGGTAGGCGTCCAGGAGGGCATGGGCCGCGCGGATGGCGCGTTCGCCCCCTTTGATGGCTACGTACATGGAGCGTCCCCGCTATGGATATTTCGCACGCTGCGGGGCAAACCGGCCATGCGCGATCCGGCTGTGAGGAAAATATCCACACCCTGGGGGTAGAACTTTCGCTGGGCGGTCAGATCATCCCGGAACCATTCGGGCAGACCCAGCGGAGTGAAGCGAATGCAGTCTTTAACGCCAGGGCCGGCCAGCGTCATGCCGTGTGTTGCGGCCGAATCGACAAAGTCTTCTACCTGCACAATCATGGTGGCCGCGAGATGCGGATCCCGCAGTGTCCCTTGGGAGAAAGCCTTGAACCGCGGCATGCACTGGCAGTCCGTGATCAGCGCGAAAACCGCCTCAAAAGGTTCGTGCACAATGCGGCAGCCGCAGTGGAAGCGCAGCCAGCCTGCGATCTCGCGCCGGGTGCCCTGGGTCTGGCAGTCCAGCCAGACCGGGGTGTCGCCGTCCATGAGCGTGAGGCAGAGCCCGGCCGTGGCCGGGTGCAGCAGTGCGGGGTGGCCAAACTCGTGCGCATCGCCATCCGCGGTCACGATTTTTCCGGGCCTGGAAAGCGCCTCCAGGGCGGCGCGGAAGTAGCGCTGGCTGTCCAGCACAGGGTCGGAAAAAGCGGGCTGCAATGCGTTTTGTGTGTTCATTTTCTGGGATGTCATATGCCGATGTGCCCCCGCTCCAGCGTGAAAAAGGAAGCGCGGGTTGCCGCGGCCTGCCTGCTCTTGCGTTCCCTGGCCTGGGCGATGCGCTCTGCTTCGGGAGTAATGAGCGTTTCCATGACCTGTTGGTGGTGCGATTGATCCTGCAGCAGGGCATCGAACAAGGCAGCCAACATGGCGTGTTCATGGGCATATCCGGCCACATATCCGAAGCCTGTGATGTTCATGGTGATCAACCGAACCGCGCATCGGGTCAGAGTCATCTCGCCGAGGTTGAAACGCCGGCCCGTGCCGCCCATGCGGCCGCGTACCATGACCAGTCCTGTTTCCGGTCGGCGCAGATACTCCCAGGCCGGCGCATTGCTCAACGCCTTCCAGCTCTTTTTCAATGCCTGTCCGTCTGCGCGGGAAAGCACGGCCATCCATTGTTGCCGTTCGGTGGGGTCATTTTCCGTGTCATGCAAATGAGTCTGAGTCGTCATCAAACAATCATCCGGAGGTCTATACAATTCAGATTCCGAAGAATCTTTCCTCTGTGGTTCCCTAAACATTTTTCGAAGGAAGCAGGCTATGAATCTGCCCCGTACCGCCGGTGTGACTCTGTGGCGGCAGATCGTCCAGAGCCTCGAGCGGGACATTCTGAGCGGCGCCCATGCTCCTGGCGAAAAGCTGCCCACTGAAAAGGAATTGTCCGACCGTTTCCGCGTCAATCGACATACGGTGCGTCGGGCCATGGTCGTGCTGCAGGAAAAGGATCTGGTGCGTGTGGAGCAAGGGCGCGGCACCTTTGTGCAGGACCATCTCATCGAGTACCCCGTGAGCCGCCGGACCCGTTTTTCCGAAAACATGACCATCCAGAACCACCTGCCTGGTGGCACGCTGCTGACCACAGAAACCATGGAGTCCGAAGGGGACATTTCCCAGGCGTTGCAACTTCCGAGAGGGTCTTGGGCCATGCGCATCGACATTCTGCGGGAAGCGGACGGCAGGCCCATCGCCATCGCCTCGCACTTTTTTCCGCTGCCGCGCTTCACAGGCATCGATAAGGTCTTCGAGCGCACACGCTCCGTCACGGCGAGTCTGGCCGAGTTCGGCGTGGAGGACTTCACCCGCGTCTACACGCGCATCACGTCGCGCCCGCCTACGCTCGAGGAAGCAGCCACGTTGCGCCAGCCCCGCACCCGCCCAGTGCTGGTGGCCAGAAGCCTGAACGTGGACAACCGCGGTTTGCCCGTGGACTACGGTTGCACCCGCTACAACAGCGATCGCGTGCAGATCGTTTTCGACAAGGCCTGAGCGTTGCATCAGATGATCCTTTGACGCAGCCAGGTGGAGGCGCGTTCCACGATGAGCACAAGGAAGAAGATGAGCAGCATGATGGTGGAGGCCTGGTTGTACATGAACATGTCCATGGAGACCTTGAGCTCGATGCCGATGCCGCCGGCGCCCACCAGACCGAGCACCACCGAGGAGCGCGTGGCTTTCTCCAGGCTGAAAAGCGCCGTGTTGATGAACGAGGGCAGAGCCGCCGGTATGACGCCGCAAAAAATGACGCCGAGCCGCGTGGCGCCCATGGCCTGCAACGCCTCCTGGGGGCCTGGGTCCACCTCTTCCATGGCCTCGGCAAAGAACCGGCCACAGAAACCGATGGTGTCCACCATGATGGCCAAGGTGCCGGCGAACGGGCCGAGCCCGACCATGACCACGAAGAGAATGGCCCAAATGAGATCCGGTACCGTGCGGAACAGAGCGATGAATCCGCGTGAAATATAGTAAAGCAGCGCGTTTGGCGTCTGGCTGCGGGCGGCCAGGATGCCGATGACCAAACTGATAAACACGCCGAGCACCGTGCCCACCAGCGCCATCTGGAATGTCTCCAGCATGGCAATGCTCACTGAGCCCAGCCGGGAGAGGTCCGGCGGGAACATACGGCTGAGAAGGTCGATCATGTACGGCACGCCTTCCACGATACCGACCAGCGAGAAGTTCGTTCCGTACAGGGAGGAAACGAAGAAGGCGGCGCAGAGCATCAGGATGGCGAAGGTGAAGGGCTCCATGCGCTTGAAACGCTTGGGAAGGAGCTTATGGTCCACCACAGACGGGTCCTTGAAGCGCGGACCTTCTGCGCTGTTCTCATGCGGCGTCATAGACCGTCCTCAGTTGGATTTCGTCCAGGTCGGCGGCGGCGCCGTCCAGATCTATGCAACCGTTTTTCAGGGCCACGAGCCGATCCGAGTACTCCAGCGCCTGGGACAGGGAGTGGGACGTGAAAACCAGGGTGATGCCTTCGCGGCGGATGAGATCCACAAAAAGCTCCATGACTTCGCGGCCTGCGCTGGGGTCCAGGCTGGCCACAGGTTCGTCCGCCATCATCAACTTTGGGCGCTGCATGAGCGCGCGGGCAATGGCCACGCGCTGGGATTGACCGCCGGAGAGCGTATCCACGCGACGTTCCGCCACATGGGAAAGGCCCACCATTTCCAGGCAGCGCAAGGCCTCCAGCCGGTTGCCTTCGGAAGCGAACGCCTGGTGCCACAGCCGTGGCCCTTTGCCCCGAGCCTGCGCTCCGTGGAGCACGTTGGTGAGGGCGGAGAAGCGGGGAACGAGGTTGTGCCGCTGGAAGACGAACCCCACCCGGCTGCGCAGACTCCTGAGTTCGGCGTGTTTGAGCGAGGTGACTTCCTGACCCAGGATCATGACGCAGCCGTCGGATGGATCCACGAGCCGGAGCATGCAGCGCAGGAGTGTGGATTTGCCGGCGCCGTTGGAACCGATGAGCGCCACGGCCTGCCCCTTGGGAATGGCGAGGTTCACACCCTTGAGAACTACCGCTTCTCCGAAGCGTTTGGTCAGCCCGCGCACCAGAACGTCGAGCTCCACGGGTTGGGAAGAGCCCGCCGGGACCGGAGCCCCGGCGGGATCGCACGAACGTGTCATCTATTCACCCACGAACTCGGCGTACTGCGGGTAGCCGATGGTGGCGTACATGGAGCGAATGTAGTTGTAGTCCTCGTCCTTGACCTTGGAGAGGAACTTCATGCCATGGTATTTCTGGTTTTCCTCACCCACGAGCAGGGCGGCGATGAGCTCGTCGGAATGCGTCTCGAACGCCTTGCGCACGTTCTCCACCGCCTTGTCATCCACGTGGGTGCCCACCAGCAGGATGTCGTTGGGCAGGTCGCGACCGCGTTCCAGCACCATGAAGGCACCGGCCGGCAACTCGTCCTTGGAGCGAAGCTGCATGAACTTGGAGTTGGTGGTGCCGAAAGCGGCCACGTCGCCGCGCTTGAGGGCCTGCCAGCCCACGTTCTGGTCGATGTACTGGGGTTCCAGGTCGGTCAGGGGGTTTATGCCGTGGTCGCTCAATATCTGCATGGGACCGAGGTGCTTGGAGGTGGAGCCCACGTCGCCGAAGGCCACCTTCTTGCCCTTGAGGTCCTCCAGGGAGGTGTAGCCGCTGTCGGCCATGACCACGATGGAAGCGAAGTAATCCGGACGGGAGAAGCCGACCACCGGCTTGGCTTCCGTGAGTTTCTTGAAGACCACGTATTCGGCCGGGCCGGTGAGCACGAAGTCCACTTTTTTGGACCGCAGGGCCTCCACGGCGGCTGTGCGGTTGTTTACGGGAAAGAGCTCGAAGTCGAAGCCAGTGGCGTTGTTCAGGGTTTCACGGAACTCGGCGAACTCACGCTGGAGTTCTTCCATGCCTTCAAGGTCGGTCACGGCGAGCTTATAGGTCTGGGCGGCCTCGGCCACTTGGACCACGGCGAGCGCCGCGAAAAGGGCCAGGGCAATTGCCAGGCTACGAAAAAGTGTCATGCCATCCTCCACTCGTTACAGCTTGCATGGGGTACGAAGTGCCTGCGTCGTGTGTGCGCACGAACACCAAACTACGCAGTTGTTCGTTACAGAGCGGTGGCGGCGAGACACAGTTCCGGTGAAGAAGGTCTAGACGAATATGGGCATTGTCTATTCCTTTGACAGGCCGTCACAGACGGGCCATAGCGCCTAATGTCGGGAAGTTCCGCCGCCTCGTTGGCGGAGGAATCGCTGGCATACGACGCGAACACGAATCAGGAGATGTCACATGACCTTGACCATAGAGAATGCACGGGTTCTGCTGTCCGATGGGAGCGTGATGGAAACGAGCATACGTGTGGAGGACGGCGCGATAACCGGTGTGGGCGAGAATGGGGGAGGCAGGCGCCTGGACGCGGCTGGAGCTCTGGCGCTGCCCGGCGCCGTGGATCTGCACGGGGACGGTTTCGAACGTCAGCTCATGCCCAGGCCAGGTGTGCATTTCGCGCATGATATCGCGCTTATCGATACGGACAGACAACTTTTGGCCAGTGGCGTGACCACGGTGTACCACAGCCTCACATGGTCCTGGGAACCGGGGTTGCGGGGCCGGGATGCGGCGCTGCGTTTCCGCCGCGAGCTGGAACAGGTGCGGCCCGCCCTGGTGTGCGAAACCCGGCTCCATCTGCGCTTCGAAACCGCGAACCTGGACGTGCTGGATGAGCTGGAGGAATGGATAGACGAAGGCGCTGTAGACCTACTCGCTTTCAATGACCACCTTGATCTCATGTCCAGAAAAGTGGACAGCTACGACAAGATGTCCGGATATCTGAATCGCACCGGTTTGAGCCGGGAGGCTTTTATCGAGTTGCTCGAAGAGATGAAGAGTCGGCGCGGCGTCATCCCGAAAGTTGTGGAGCGGCTGGCAGCCCGAGCCCGTTCACGCTCAATCCCGATGGCCTCGCACGACGACCCGGATGCGGAGACGCGGCGCTGGTTCCACGAGCTGGGCTGCCGCCTTTCTGAGTTTCCGCTCAACATAGAAACGGCCGAGGAGGCGCGGGACAGGGGCGATGCGATTCTCCTCGGTGCGCCCAACGCCCTGCGCGGCAAGAGTCACGACAAACGGCTCACGGCGCGGGAGGCCATTGTGGCCGGACTGTGCACCGTGCTCACCTCGGACTACTTCTACCCCACGCTGCTGCACGCGCCGTTCGTGCTGGCGCAGGAGCTGAACATGGATTTCGGCCGCTGCTGGGATCTCGTTTCCGGCGGCCCGGCGCGCGCCGTAGGGATGGATGACCGAGGAGCCATCGCCCCTGGCAAGCGGGCCGACATCATTCTAGTGGATGACACAAAAACGCCCACAATTACGGATGTGGTGGTGGGGGGTGAGCACGTCTTCGCCGTGGGCCGTCCGGCCTGCGCCGCGGTGTAGCAAACCCAAATTGCCTCCGGCGGTCGGGGTGGGCACCGCTCCCCCTGGCCGCCACAGAAAAAAGAACGGGGACCAATGGTGGTCCCCGTGGTGTTCATAATGTTTCCCCGTCCCGGGGAATGGTTGTTTAGTGGGGTTCGTTCAACGCATTCTCGGGTTTTTCACCGTTCAAGGCCTGGACGATGTTGCGGGCCGCCTGCATGGCGATCGCGTAGCGCACCTCGTCCACGGCCGAGCCGATATGCGGGGTGAACAGGGTTCTGTCGGTATCTGCGAGCAATGGAGCCGGAACTTCCGTGGGCTTGTCGTCCCGCACCCATTCTTCCATCTCGAAAACATCGGATGCATAGCCGGCCAGGTGGCCGGACTGGAGCGCCGCGACCACGGCGGATTCATCCACCACGGAGCCGCGGGACACGTTCACCAGGTAACTGCCCGGCTTCATGTCCGCTATGGCGGCATCATCAACAAGGTGGAATGTCTGGTCCGACATGGGGGTGAGGGGAAAGAGAACGTCGCTCTGGGCGAGTATTTCCCGGAAGCCGGCCTGCCGCGCACCGAAGCGGTTTTCTTCCTCCGGAGTGAGCGGCGTCGGGTCCGTGTAGAGGATCTGTTTGATATCGAACCCGTGGAGCCGCTGGGCCAGGGCTTTGCCCACGGCGCCCATGCCGATCATGCCGATGGTCGCGCCGGTCATGCCCGCGCCGTACAGCACGGGCCGCCAGCCATGGAAGCGACCGCTGCGAATGAGCCGGTCGCCGGGCAGGATGTTGCGCATGAGACCCAGGGCCAGGCCAAGCGCGAGCTCCGCCGTGGGGATGGTGAGCAGGTCTGGCACGATGGTGAACCAGATGCCGCGCTCGGTGCAGGCCTGGACGTCGAAATTGTCGTAGCCTTTGAGCGCGGCGCCCACCACCTTGAGCTTCGGGCAGGTGTCCAGAAATTTGGCATCGATCCAGTCCGGCATAAAGACCATGACGGCCTGGGCGTCGCGGCACAGGGCCAGGAGGGTTTCGCGGTCCATGGTTTCCCGCGTTTCATTCACCAGCACCTCGCAGTGCTCGGTGAGATATTCGACAATGCCGGGGTGGACCCAGTGTGTGAGTACGACTTTTGGTTTGGTCATATTACTTGAATCGTTTGCGAAGGGTTGTGCCCAGGCCGTCCACAAGGGTGACCATGAGCAGAATGACGAGCAGGATGGCCGTGACTTCCTGGTATTGCATGATGCGCAAGGAAGCGACGAGTTCGAAACCGATGCCACCGGCGCCGACCATGCCCATCACCGTGGAGGCGCGGAAGTTGTACTCCCAGCGGTAGATGGAGACGTCCATCATCTGCGGAACCACCTGGGGCATGACGCCGTGGAGGATGACCTGCAGCGGGTTGGCTCCGGCGGCGCGGACTGCCTCCACAGGTTCCTCGCAGACGTGCTCTATGGACTCGGCAAAAAACTTGCCGACCATGCCCACGGAGTGCAGGCCCAGAGCCAGCACGCCGGGCAGCGGGCCGAAACCCACGGCCGCCACGAAGATGATGCCCATGATGAGTTCCGGAATGGAGCGCAGCATGTTCAGCAACCATCGCGCCGCCTGATACGCAATGGGATGTGGCGTGGTGTTGTACGCAGCGCACAAGCCCAGGGGAATGGACAGGGCGATGGCTACGGCCGTGCCGGCCACGCTCATGGCCAGGGTGTCCAGAAGTGGTTCTATCCAGCCCTGCCAGTCGCTGAAGTCCGGCGGCAGACCTTCTAGGAAAAGCGAGATGATGCTCGGTATTCCCTCGAATAACCGTTGGAAGTCGAGCATGCCGGTGTAGAAAAGAGAGGCAACAACGAATACCAGCACCACGCAGGTGTTGATGATCGAACGTCGCCAACGGCTCTGTTCTTTATCCAGAAGCTCTTCGTATGAAGTGGTCGTATGCATGGGGCGTCCTGAAATGAAAAAGGCGGAAGAGGACCGGGCCACTTCCGCCTTTGATGGATTGCGTTACATCTTGGCCAGGTCGAGATCGAGCAGCTTGGCCAGATCGCGAACAACGTCGTAGTCGGAGTCTGTCATCTTGCCGAAGCCGGTGGCCTTCTTGAAGCCTTCCAGCACCTCGGGGTCCTTCAGGTTCCAGAATGCATTCTTGATTTCTTCCTTGAGCTGCGGGTCCAGGTCGGAGCGCATGGCCCAGGGGTACTGCGGGAAAGGCTTGGACACGTCGAGGACCTTCACTTTGTTCGGGTCGATGGTGCCCTTGGCGACCAGAGACTCGAAGATGGGCTTGGACAACCCACCGGCCTGGGCCTTGCCGGACTGCACGGTCACGGCCACGGCGTCGTGCGCGCCCAGGAAGTGTTCTTCATAGTCTTCCTCGGAGCTCAGTCCTGCGGCCTTGAGCATGGACTTGGGAATGAGATGGCTGGAGGTGGAGGCCTGGTCGCCATAGGCCATGTCGTGGCCCTTGATGTCCGCTATAGTGTCGATTCCTGCCTCGGTGTTGGCGATGACCACGGCGTTATAGGTGGTGCTGCCGTTCTTGCTCAGGCCGGCAAAGGCCTCGATGTCGCTCTTGGATTTGGCCAGCACGTACGAAAGCGGGCCGAAATAGGCGAGGTCCAGGCGGCCGTGGCGCATGGCCTCGATCATGGAGGAGTAATCGGTGGTCACAACCAGCTCGATATCCTTGTTGAGCGTTTTCTCCAGATACTTCTTGAGCGGCTCGTTATTCTTGATGACGGACGATGCGTTCTCGTCGGGCAGCAGCGCGACTTTCAGGGTGTCGGGGTTGGGCTCCGCAGCTGTGGCCAGGGAGGCGAATCCCAAACCGGCAATCAACAGAATGAACAGAACGAGGCACTTACGCAAAGACATGGCTCTCTCCTTGAGGCGTAATGGTTAGTTTGATGGGCGCAGCGGTGCTCAGGCCCGGCACTCGCGCCCGACGGGCTGAGTAATCCTGGGTTCCGTTATCACTTCGCCGCTTTCGTAGATGGATTTGAGGTTATGCTCGGTCAGAAGCTCGGGGAGGCCGTCAAAGGTGATGCGGCCACCGGACAAGGCGATGATCCGGTCCGCGTAGTCCTTGGCCAGTTCCACCTGGTGCAGGCTGACCACGAGCAGGATGCCGTCTTCCCGGCAGATGTCCCGAAGCTGAGACAGCACGCTGTGCGAGGTGCCCGGGTCCAGACTGGCGACAGGCTCGTCCGCCAGGATGATGCGGGGCTTCTGGGCGAGAGCGCGGGCAATGCCCACACGCTGCTGCTGGCCGCCGCTCAGGCTGTCCACGCGGTTGGCGGCCTTGTCCATCAGGCCTACGCGCTCCAGGCATTCCAGGGCGAGCCGGCGCTCCTCACGAGGATAGGGCGCAAGGCCCCGCAGGGAGGAATGGAATCCCACCCGCGCCACCAAGACGTTCTGCAGCGCCGTATGGCGGGCGATGAGTTGGTGCTGCTGGAAAATCATGGCCGTGCGCAAACGGTGCTGCCTGAGCAGCTTGCGCGAGGTGATCTTTCCAATGCCGTCCACCTCCAGGTGCCCGGAGGTGGGCACGTTCAGGTGGTTCAGGCAACGCAGCAGGGTGGACTTGCCGGCGCCGGATTTGCCGAGAAGCACGATGAAGTCGCCGGCGTTAAACTCCAAAGAGACGGGATGGAGGCCGACGAAACCATTGCCGTAGGTCTTGGATATTTCGTGTACGCGCAACATGCGTACGAATTTCACGCATATCATTCACGAGCATATGGCGGATTCATGGCAATCGGCTAACGACGGCCTAGACGAATTGGAGGGGTTGTCTACAAGGGCAGCGCTGATGCGGGGGAGACAAAAAGATGTTCAACTAGGATCAACTTCAGTTTTTTGCAACTTGTTCGCCAAAGTCTTAGATGTATAAATAAATAATGGCCCCAATCTTCACACCAGATTCCATGGCAGGAAACTCGAATGACAGTCACACACGGAAATGGCTCGAATGGACAGCACGTCATTGCCCTCAACGGAATTCGCCTTGGTGATTGTGCCCTTGGACATCCGGCCCTCCACCATATGGGTGAAACGATCGTGGCCTTTGGCTGGATTCGATTGTAAACAAAACGGGGTGATACGCCAGGACTGACGTAGTTATGGGCTGGAGAATCGCTCCGGTAAGGTTTCAAATAAACTGGATAGCCTTTGTTTACGGATTCCACCCCACTTGTTTCCTCTTGGAAACGAAGACCTGCCTCCCGACATTCCTCGCCGGGTCTTCAGTGCTTAGGACATCTACCTCAAGAATGGCGCCGTCCTCAACCTCTACAAAGTAAGTGGTGATTGGCCCGGAGAACTGTCGTTGCACAATACGTCCAGCGAAGCCGCCGGAGTTCTCGCCCAAAAGCAATTCCTCGGGCCTGGCCGGGAATGGACCCTCCCCGTCCGTCGGCAGTAGATTGACCCTACCCAGGAAACTAGCAGCAGCACGCTGAAGACTAGGCGTTTGCCCCGACCACGGCAGTGGGTCAGGTAAAGGGCGATGCAGGTTCCGAAGCATAAGGAGAGCATTGTGGAGAGGCCGGCCACGAAGACGCTGTTGGCCAGCAGCGCCATGTCGTCCTGGAAGAGGCGGGCGTACTCGCTGAAATCCACCCTGCCTTCCACCACCACGCTCTTGAGCAGAACCGCCGCCATGGGCCAGAGGACGAAGACAAGAACGCTGGACAGAATAAGGAAATAGAAGACGTTCTCCAGCGAGAGGAAGGCTAGGGTGCCCCGGGAGGGCGCCCTAGCAATGACATTGGCTTGGTTCACTTGCTGAACCGTTCCTCCCAGGTCTTAACCACCCGGGCGCGGTCCGCCCCGGCCTTTTCGAAGTTCATGGGGATGAAGTTGGCGGTGTCGACGTTATTCAACTCTTCTGGCGGGGCGACATCGCTACGGGTGGGGAAGCGCGGGTCCTTGCTGCGCAGGTACTCCTGGCCTTCCTTGGAGAGCGCCCAGTCCACCAACATCTTGGCGGACTCCATGTTCGGCGCGTCCTTGAAGATGGCCACTGGCGCCGGCCACCACGGAATGCCGTCCTCCGGGAAGATTATAGCGATGGGATAGCCTTGGGCGGTCAGCTCATCCCACAGGCCGGGTGCAATGCCTACGATGGACTCGCCCATGGCCGCGCGTTGCGGCGGTTCCGAGCCGCGCTTGGCGTAAAAAGGGATATTTTCATCCAATTCGGCGAAGAACTTCCAGCCATCCTCCTCGCCTTTGGCCGAGAGCAGCCCGTAGAGCATGAAATAGGCGGTGCCGGAGATGGCCGGATTGGACATGGAGATTTCGTCCTTGTAGCCGGGGGCGGTCAAGTCATCCCAGGTCTTGGGCAGTGGCATGCCCTTCTGCTTCAACACTTCGGAATTGACAACGAAATTGACGGTTACCAGGGAAATGCCCGTCCAGTATCCGTCCTTGTCTTTGTACTTGTCCGGAATGCTGACGGCTTCGGGGGAGATGTAGGCCTCCAACAGGCCATCATTCCGGGCCGCGATGAAGGCATCGACGCCGCCTCCGAACCAGATGTCGGCAAGGGGTCGGCCTTTTTCGGCGTGCATGCGGGCCAGCACCTCGCCCGAGGACATGTCCAGGAAGTTGACCTTGATGCCGGTGTCCTTACTGAACTTGTCGAAAATGTCGTATTTGGCGTTGTAGGCCGCTATGACATTCAGCTCATTGGCTGCCTGACAAACCGAGGCGATTCCAAGGAAGATGACGAGGGCGAGCGCCAGAGCGGAGAATTGCCCAAGCTTTCTTGTGTTCATGACTTCTCCATTCCATCGGGGGGTGCATGTTAAATCCGCTAGCGCCCCGTTACGCTTTACGGCCGGAGGTATATGCTTGAAGCAGCTGCATTGTGCGAGCGACCTCTGCAGGTTGCTGGAGTTCGATCAGCCAATAATCGCAGGCGCTGCTTGTGTTCAGATGGTCCAGCAAGGCACGGATGCGGGAGAGATCCTGTGGCGCGAGATGATAAGCCGGGCCGCCTTCCGGAGGAACGACTTCCACTTCGTAAACATGGGCCTCCAGAATCCTTTCGCCGCAAAGGTCGATGTAATCCAGGGCGTAGCCGGGGGCGTCCTCGGCCAGCTCTCTGGCCACTGCGTGGCCGATGTCCAGAGTGGCCCAGGCGCCGGTTTCGTCCAGTAGCGCACGAAGTCCCTGCGGGCTGTTGGTCCAACCCTTTCGAAGGTTCTCAAGGCAGACCTGGATGCCGAGCTGTTTTCCCAGGCTAACAAGTGCGCCAACACTGTCCACGGCTGCGGCGCGGTTTACCTTCTCCATGGATGAAACGTTCAGACAGACATGGATTGTAGCGAAATGTCCGCCAAGGTATGCAGCCGTGCGCAGGCTATGCTCGTAAATGCGGAGGGCCAACCGGGCCTTGCCAGGATTGGCGTCGGCCAACTCGACTTGATGGAAAGCAAGATGGTAACGAAGGTTGCAGCCGTGTTCGAGGAGAAACTCTATTTCTTCGATTTGATTGGTAATTTCATGAATTGTTCGCAGGTTGCGCGGGAAGGTGTACTCGACCTCGAAGCACTCTTGACTTCTGCAGAATGCCAATGTTTCAGCGCTGGAGGAGAACGCCTGATTGGTAATTGCAAGCTTTGGTAATGCCATGTCAAATCCTACGTTTTTTCCTCCTTTTCTGACATCTCTTGCCTCATGTCTAATTGACAATTTTGATCGTTCTATTGAGGATGTATCAGGTTTCAACTAGTCGACCTTGAAAAACGTTCAGTTGCCTAAAATCACTTAACAAATATGCCCAATCAATGTATCATTTCCGACCAAGAACTGCAGAAATACTGCAAGAAACCGGTCGCGTCGTCGCCGGGTCGGGAGTGAT
>JBMCLC010000003.1:0-14075 GCA_048614715.1 Oceanidesulfovibrio sp. | reverse complement strand
GACATCATGCCAGGATTCATAAACCGGGGAAGAAGCAGCCTATTAGACGGTTACGTTACTTCAGACGCAGCGCAGGACAAGGTATAGAAAGCCATGCCTCCGGCGGCCAGGGGAACACTGTCCCCTGGACCCCAACATTGGGTCCAGGAGCCATGGCTCCCAGGCGGGAGCTAGAGGCTTTCGTTAAATATGGTTTACATCCCGCCGCCGAGGTACGCCCAGTACCAGTCCCCGAACAGCACATAGAGCATGCCGCCCAGGCTGAGGAACGGGCCGAAGGGCACCATGGTCGGTTCGTCCGACGTATTCATCTTGTTGTACATGATGTAGCCGAAGATGGCCGTGACGCCGGCCGCGAGCAGGGTGAAGGGCAGGGCCATCCAGCCGTTCCAGGCGCCCAGCAGGAGCATAAGCTTGATGTCGCCGGTGCCCAGGCCCTCCATGCCCTTGAGTTTGCGGTAGAGGAATTGGAGGAGCCAGAACAGGCCCGCCCCCACGCCTGCGCCGATAAGCGATTCCGTGAGCGTGGGCCAGCCCAGGGAGGGCCGCAGCACGAAGTACGCTCCGGCCAGGGCGAGCACTGACCCGGGCAGGGTCAGGATGTCGGGCAGGATGTAGGAATCGAAGTCGATGAAGCTGGCCACAATGAGGATGCCGCCAACGACCATATGCACGGCGAAGATGGCCAGCGACCATTCCCAACCCAGCTCCATGGGGTTGGACGTGAGGTTCAGCGGGAACTTCCAGGCCAGGCCGAAGGCCCACAGACCGGAGATGAACTCCACCGCGGGGTAGCGCCAGCTTATGGGTTTTGCGCAGGATCGGCACTTGCCGCGCAGAAACACGAACGAGACTACCGGAATGTTCTCATACCAGGCAAGGGCGTGGCTGCAGTACGGGCACTTGGAGCCGGGAAACACAATGGACTCCCCGCTCAGGTAGCGGTGCACGCAGACATTGTAGAAGGAACCGACCAGCAGGCCGAGGAAAAAGGCCAGGCCCGGATAGGCGCGGTCGAGTATCTCCAGGGTCGCCGGACTCATGCGTCGCCTCCGTGGCGGCCTTTGGCCTCGTCGGAATCGCCGGCCGTGTCGCCGGGTGCGCCGATCCGCTCCATGGCGGCGATGCCCCGGCGCCAGAGCCTGAGGCCGAGATAACGCCACAGCAGAAAAGCGGCCCCGCCCACCACGGCGAGCACGGCGTATTCCATCTGTCCGCGTATGCCCGTGGCCAGCACGATGAGGATGGCCAGTTGATAGGCCAGCCAGACGTACAGGATGATCGCGCAGAGCATGGCGATGAGCAGCAGGCCCTCGAGCAGGGGCTTGAGCGAGAAGGGGCGGCTGGTGTTTCGTGTCACGCGGGCTCCGGGTTGGACAAAGATTGCACCATTGCCCATAGTGGTGGCACAAGGGCCGGGGACTGGCAAGCGAATTCGGTTGCCAGCCAGAGCGCGGCGGTATACATCGGTGGACGTTCGCGTGCGGGACGCCGGAGAGCAGGGCGGCGACCGTGGCGGAGCGACCGGCCTGCGCGTTCTCCTCGGCCTCCCCGCGAGGTTTTCGGAACCACTTGCCGGGCGCGGACGGATAACGTATCCAACGGAATTCCTTGACGCAGCCCCACACCACGAGACTTTTTTCCCTTTTTGTTAAAGCCTATGCCCAAGCGTACCGACATCCACAAGATCATGCTCATCGGCTCCGGGCCCATCGTCATCGGCCAGGCCTGCGAGTTCGACTATTCCGGGACACAGGCCTGCAAGGCCCTGAAGGAAGAGGGGTACGAGGTCATCCTCGTGAACTCCAACCCGGCCACCATCATGACCGACCCGGACACGGCGGATCGCACCTACGTGGAGCCGATCACGCCCGAGGTGGTCGCGCAGATCATCGAAAAGGAGCGGCCCGACGCCCTTTTGCCCACCTTGGGCGGCCAGACCGGCCTGAACACGGCCGTTGCCGTGGCCGAGTCCGGCGTTCTGGAGAAATACGGGGTGGAGCTCATAGGCGCGCAGCTGGATTCCATCCAGCGGGCCGAGAGCCGGGAGCAGTTCCGCGAGGCCATGTCCGCCATCGGCCTGGCCGTGCCCAAGTCCATTTTCGCCCGCAATATGGACGACGTGAAACGCGCCGGCCGGGAAATACCCTTCCCCATAATCATCCGGCCCGCCTTCACCCTGGGCGGCACGGGCGGCGGAGTGGCCTACAACCAGGAAGACCTGGAGCTCATCGCCTCCCAGGGCATCGCCGCCTCGCTGACCCACGAGGTCATGCTCGAGGAATCCGTACTCGGCTGGAAGGAGTACGAGCTCGAGGTGATGCGCGACAAGAACAACAACTGCGTCATCATCTGCTCCATCGAGAATTTCGACCCCATGGGCGTGCACACCGGCGACTCCATCACCGTGGCTCCTGCCCAGACCCTGACTGACCGCGAGTACCAGATGATGCGCGACGCGGCCATCGCCATCATGGGCGTCATCGGCGTGGAAACGGGCGGCTCCAACGTCCAGTTCGCCATCAACCCGGACAACGGCGACATGGTGGTCATCGAGATGAACCCCCGCGTGTCGCGGTCCTCGGCCCTCGCCTCCAAGGCCACGGGCTTCCCCATCGCCAAGATCGCCGCGAAGCTCGCCGTGGGCTACACCCTCGACGAGATTCCCAACGACATCACGCGGGAGACCATGGCCTCCTTCGAGCCGACCATCGACTACGTGGTCACCAAGATCCCGCGCTTCACCTTCGAGAAATTTCCGGGCGCGAAGGACGTGCTGACCACCTCCATGAAGAGCGTGGGCGAGGCCATGGCCATCGGCCGGACGTTCAAGGAGTCCTTGCAGAAGGGACTGCGCTCCCTGGAGACCGGCATGCCCGGCCTGGGCAAGGACTTCGACATGCTGGGCCGCGAGATGACCGACGAACAGCGCGCCGCCTGGAAGGACGAGATCCTCACCGCCATCCGCACGCCCAACTCCAAGCGCATGTACCAGATACGCGAGGCTTTGATCGCCGGCGCCAGCGTGGAGGAAATCCACGACGTCACCTGGATCGACCCCTGGTTCCTGCGGCAGATTGAGGAGATCGTGGTTTTCGAGGAGGAGCTCAGGCAGTTCGGACTGAACAAGGCCATAAGCCCAGAGGACGACGAACTCTCGCCCATCCTGCGCCGGGCCAAGGAAATGGGCTTCTCGGACCGCCAGCTCGCGGGCCTCTGGCGGCGCAAGCCCGGAGACATCCGAGACCTGCGCAAGGAGCTGGGCATCGAGCCGACCTACTACCTGGTGGACACCTGCGCGGCCGAGTTCGAGGCCTACACCCCGTACTACTACTCCACGTACGAGTCGGGCGAGGAACTGGACACCGGCTCGAACAAGAAGATCGTCATCCTGGGCGGCGGCCCAAACCGCATAGGCCAGGGCATAGAGTTCGACTACTGCTGCTGCCACGCCTCCTTCGCGCTTAAGGACTTGGGCATCGACTCCATCATGGTCAACTCCAACCCGGAGACCGTGTCCACCGACTACGACACCTCGGACCGCCTCTACTTCGAGCCGCTCACGTTCGAGGATGTCATGAACATCATCGAAAAAGAGGAGCCGGACGGAGTCATCGTCCAGTTCGGCGGACAGACGCCGCTGAACCTCGCAGTGCCGCTGCAGCGGGCCGGCGTGCCCATCATCGGCACCTCGCCGGATTCCATTGATCGCGCCGAGGACCGCGAGCGGTTCCACGCCCTGCTCAAGAAGCTGGGCCTGCTCCAGCCGCCCAACGGCCTGGCCTACAGCGCCGAGGGCGCGCGGGCCATAGCAAAGGATATCGGCTACCCCGTTGTGGTCCGGCCCGGCTATGTCCTGGGCGGCCGCGCCATGGAAATTGTATACTCCGAGGATGATCTGGACCGCTATTTCGAGGAAGCGCTCCTCGTTTCCGGCGGCCGCGCCAAGGAGGATAACCCCATCCTCGTGGACAAGTTCCTGGAAAACGCCATCGAGATAGACGTGGACGCCCTGTGCGACGGAGAGGACACCTATGTAGCCGGCATCATGGAGCATATCGAGGAAGCCGGCGTGCACTCCGGCGACTCGGCCTGCGTGCTGCCGCCGCACACCGTGCCGGACCATCTGGTGCGGGAGATCGAGCGTCAGACCGCGGCCCTGGCCGAAGAGCTGCGGGTGGTGGGGCTGATGAACATCCAGTTCGCCATCAAGGACGGCGAGATCTACATCATCGAGGTCAACCCCCGCGCCAGCCGCACCGCGCCGTTCGTTTCCAAGGCCACCAACGTGCCCCTGCCGCGCCTGGCCACCCGCGTGATGCTGGGCGAGAAGCTCAAGGACCTCGACCCGTGGTCCATGCGTCGGGGCGGCTACGTCTCGGTCAAGGAGTCGGTCCTGCCGTTCAACCGCTTCCCGGGGGTGGACGTGCTCCTCGGCCCGGAGATGCGCTCCACCGGCGAGGTCATGGGCGTGGACGAGAACTTCGGCCTGGCCTTTCTCAAGAGCCAGCTAGCCGCGGGCTACGCCCTGCCGGAACGTGGCAAGGTCTTCATTTCCGTGAACGAGCGGGACAAGACCCCGGCCGCTCTGGAGGTGGCCAGGCTCTTCGCCGCTCTCGGGTTCGAGTTCGTGGCCACGCAAGGCACGGCCGCGTTCCTCAACGAGAACGGTGTGCACGCCGCAAAGGTATTGAAAGTCCACGAAGGCCGGCCGAACATCGTGGACCAGATCAAGAACAACGAGATCGCCCTCGTCATCAACACCGCATCGGGCCGAAAAACGGTCCATGATTCCGTGGTCTTGCGTCGAGCAACCCTGCTCTACAACATTCCCTACGCCACGACCATCGCTGGCGCCCGGGCCATGGCCCACGCCGTGCAGGAGCGCCAGGGCAGGGGATACACCGTCACCAGCCTCCAAGAGCATTACGGATAGGCGGGGTCCGATCAATTTACATGAGAGTATAGCCGTCATGAAGAAGGAATATTGCGGTCTGTTCGCCATCCACGAGCACCCGGAAGCGGCGCGCATGGCCTATTTTGGCCTGTATGCCCAGCAGCATCGCGGCCAGGAATCCGCCGGCATAGTCACCTGGGACGGCAACGCCATCCGCGAGCAAAAGGGCATGGGCCTCGTGCCCGAAGTGTTCAATGAACGCCACCTGGGCAAGGAGCTCAAGGGCCGCATCGCCGTGGGCCACATCCGCTACTCCACCACGGGTGCGTCGCTCATCCGCAACGCCCAGCCGTTCCTCGTGCGGTTCGGAGACATGCAGCTCGCCGTGGCGCACAACGGCAACCTCACCAACACCCTGGAGCTGCGCAAGAAGATGGAAGCCGAGGGCTCCATTTTCCAGACGACCATCGACTCCGAGCTCTTCACCCACCTGATTGCCAAAAACTACGGGAAGATGAGCATCGAGGAGGCGGTGAGCGCGGCATGCGCCGAGGTCAAGGGCGCCTACAGCCTGCTGCTGCTGGCCAACAACAAGCTCATTGCGGTCAAGGACCCGCACGGGTTCCGACCGCTGGCCCTGGGCCGCGTGGGCGACTCCTACGTCATCGCCTCCGAGACCTGCGCCTTCGACCTGCTGGAGGCCGAGTTCATGCGCGCCATCGAGCCCGGCGAGATGCTCGTCATCGAGGACAAGTGCGTGAAGTCATACCAACTGGCCGAGCTCGCACCGAGAAGGCAGTGCATCTTCGAACTCATCTACTTTGCGCGGCCGGACTCCATCGTATTCCAGGAAACCGTGTATGACTGCCGCAAGAAGATGGGCAAGGCCCTGGCACGCGAGGCTCCGGTAGACGCCGACTACGTGATGCCGTTCCCGGACTCGGGCATGTACGCCGCTGTGGGCTACTCGCAGGAGTCGGGACAACCATACGAAACAGCCATGATCCGCAACCACTACGTGGGCCGCACCTTTATCCAGCCCACGCAGGACATGCGCGACTTCAGCGTTCGGGTAAAGATCAATCCGGTGCGGTCGCTCATCAAGGGCAAGAAGATCCTTATCGTGGACGACTCCATAGTCCGCGGAACCACCATCCGCACCCGGGTGAAGAAGCTGCGCGAACTGGGCGCCGCCGAAATTCACATGCGCGTGTCCTGTCCGCCCATCCGCTTCCCCTGCTTCTACGGCATCGATTTTTCGTCCAAGGGCGAGCTCATAGCCGCCTACAACGACATCGACGAAATCGCCCGCTTCATCGGCCTGGACAGCCTGCACTACCTGAGCATCGAGGGGCTGCTGGGCTCCGTGTCCAAGCCGGACGACTACTGCCTGGCGTGTTTCACGGGCGACTATCCGGTGACCCCCTGTCGTGATCATAAGAAGATGTGCCTGGAGAACGACGTGGCCTTGTCCTGGTAGTCCGTACCACAGCGGCTGCGTGTCAGGCCGACATGTTGCAGTTGTCCTGGGACCAGCAGGCGGCGGCAGGCATCTGAACGTGGAATGTGGCGCCCCAGCCGAGCACGGACTCGGCCCAGATGGCGCCGCCGTAATGCTCCACGATCTGGCGGCAGATGGACAGACCGAGCCCGGTGCCGCGCTCCATGCTGTTGGGCATGTTGTCGCCGTGCTTGGCCTGGTGGAACGTCTCGAAGATCGCGAACAACTCGTTTTCCGGAATGCCGGGCCCCGTATCCTCCACGGATATGCGGATGTACCTGCCCTCATCCTCCTCGTGGGAGCAGAGCCGCACACTGCCGCCCGGGGAGAACTTGATCGCGTTGTCCAGAAGATTGATGAGCACCTGCATGATCCTGTCGGGGTCGGCCTCCAGCAGAGGAAGCTTTGGCTGGATTTCGATTTCGATCCGACATTTTTGCGACACCGCCCTGAAGCGCACCGAGTCCACGGCGCGTTCAACCAGGGTGTTCAACTGTAGCAACTCGTCGTTCCAGACCACGGTGCCGGATTCGATCTTGGAGATGTCGAGCAGGTCCGAGATGAGCCGCGTGAGCCGTTTGGTCTCTTCCTGGATGATGGAAAGGTTGTCGGCTATGCGCTTGGCCCGGCGTTGCGTGGAAAGGACTCCGGGGACGCTTTCATTGAGAATCCGGTTGAAGTCCCGCTCGATGATCTTGGCGAATCCCTGAACCGATGTGAGCGGAGTGCGCAGGTCGTGGGACACGGCCGAAAGGAAGCTCGACTTCAAGATGTCCAGCTGCTGGAGTCGCCTGTTGGCGGATTCGAGTTCCCGGGCTTTGGCCTCCAGGTCCAGGGTGCGCTCCTCCACCAGCTCTTCGAGCCGGCGGTTCATGGCGGCCAGCTTTTCCTCGGCGCGGCGGCGGTCCGTTATGTCCCGGGCCACGGCCACCACGTATGTTTCCTCTCCCATGCGCACGATACGCAAGGAGAACTCCACCGGGACCACGGCGTCATCTCGCTTGATATCCGTCTCGATGGCGTCCAGCAGGCGGCTGGAGTCGCCGGCCTTGGCCAGGCGTCGTTCAATCTGCTCCTCGGAGATCGGTTTGAGTATCGTGGAGAAGGGTTTGCCGGAGATGTCTTCCAGCGGGCGGTTCAACAGCCGCGAGGCCGAGATGTTGCAGTCCACCACAAGACCGCTGTCGGCCGAGGCTAGGAAGATGGCGTCGTTGCTCTGGTCCAGAAGCGCCCGGAATCGTTCCAGCTCGAATACGCGGCGCTGTAGCTCCGGGTAGTAGCTCTTGCGGATGGAGCGTTCGCCCATTCCGATGAGCTTGTCCCGCAACGTGTCCGGAGCGGGCGGCGTAGAAGGTGTATCAGAGCGCCTGCGCATAGAGTTTTTCGAGCTCGTCTGTGGTTGCGGCCAGTGGGTTGGTGGCAAGACACGGGTCCATGTATGCGTGTCGGGCCAGGGATGCGAGCTCCTCGGGCTTCACGCCCAGATCGGCCAGGCGGACGTTCACACCGACACGTCGCTTGAGCTTGCGCACGACGGCGATCACGGCGTTCCGCTCCTCGTCCGGGGACATGCCGGGGCGCAGCTCCGCGTCCATGGCCTTGCCCACTTCCAGATAGCGCTCCCGGGCCGAGTCGAAGTTGAAGTTGATGACGTGGTCCAGCAGCACGGCGTTGCACACGCCGTGGGGCAGGTCCTTGAGGCCGCCCAGACTGTGGGCCATGGCGTGGACCGCGCCGAGTATGGCGTTGGAAAAGGCGATGCCCGCGTACATGGGGCCGAGCATCATGCCGGCTCGGGCCTCCAGGTCGTGGCCCCGCTCCATGGCCGTCGGCAGGAAGGATTTGATGCGCCGGATCGCTTCCAGGGCGAAGAGGTCGGTGACCGGCGAATTGGCGTTGGAGACGTAGGCCTCGATGGCGTGGGTGAGGGCGTCCAGCCCGGTGTGCGCGGTGAGCTCGCTGTCCATGGTCGTGGTCAGCTCGGGATCGATGAGCGCCGCGTCCGGGACCACGGTCTTCGAGACTATGGCGATCTTCACGTTGCGGTTCGTATCCGTGATGATGGCGAACTGCGAAACATCGGCCGAGCTGCCCGCCGTGGTGGGAATGCAGACCAGCGGAGGGCCGGGCAGGACCACGTTGTCCGCGCCCTCGAATTCGAGGATGTGCTGCTGGTTGGAATGTACGATGCCCACGCCCTTGGCCAGGTCCATGGGGCTGCCGCCGCCCACGGCCACGATGGAGTCGCAGCCGTCCTGCTCGTAGCGGGCGGCTCCGGCCATGACCTGCGTGTCGCGCGGATTGGGGCTGACATCCACAAAAAGGGAGTACTGGATGCCGTACTCGTCGAAACTGTGGCAGACGCGATCCGTCCACCCGCAGGCCATGACGCCGGGGTCGCTGACCACGAGCGGTTTTCGTGCGCTCAGGTTGTGCACGTACCTTCCTGCGAGCGATGCGGCGCCGATGCCGAAAACGAATTCGGGAGTCACGAACTTCCGCAGATCGAGCAACTTCTCGGCGACCATGGCGACTCCTTTTTCAATGCGGTTCAATAAATCAGGAGCAAACCCTTAATAAAGTGTAACGAAAAAGCCACGGTCCGTCACGCGATAGTCCAGCAGACCGCCAAGATTTTGAAAATAGGTTCAGTTAACTAAATACATTAAATATATTCATTAAATCAGCCAGACAAGGTTGGCCTGCCTGCCGCTGGTCCTGGCCGCGCGGTAGGAGAAAAACGTATCAGCGAGCGACATGGTGCACAGGTCGAGACCATAGACACGCTCTCGCGGCAAGCCTGCCTCCACGAGCTGGTCCCGCGTCAGCCGCCAGAGGTCCACCTGCATGGTGCCCCGGTCCAGATAGGGTTCGAAGGCAGGGCCGAATTCCTTGTCGAACCTGGTGAACTCGCTCGCACCAGGACCCAGCGAGGGACCGCGCACCGCAGCCAGGGTTTCCGGCGCCACGCCGTAGTGGTCGCACAGTGCCCCTACGGCGGATACGGGGAACTCCTGCGCGTTGCCGCGCCAGCCCACGTGCAGAGCGGCAACGAAATCACCGCCCATATGCGCGATGAGCACGGGCTGGCAGTCCGCGGTTTTTATCACCAGGGCCCTGCCCGGCTCCGTGGTGGCCAGACCGTCCGCCTCGGCCTCGTTTTCCTGTTCGATATCCCCGGGCGGCGGGTCCAGAAGGATATCCACGCCGTGCACCTGGCGCGCCTCCACCCAATGGGAAAAGCTGAGCCGTTTTTGCAGCGCCATGCGGTTCGCGCGGACCGAGGCCGGGTCATCCCCTACGGACAAAGAAATGTTCCCGGCTGCGAAGGGGTCCTTGCTCACGCCGCCTTCGCGGGTCTGAAAAAAGCAGCGCACCCGTCCCTCCAGTCCGGGGAAAACAAAGGGAATGCCGGTCACGTCCATATGAGCTCCTTGTCGCTCGCCACGGCGGTCACGCGGCGGTCCCACCTGTCCACGGGCAGGTCGTCCACTACCTGGAAGTCGTAGGCCAGGCCCACGGCGAGGGTTTGCGCAAAAGGTTCCGAGGCGAGCAGGCGGTCGTAGTAGCCCCCGCCTTGCCCCAGTCGATAGCCGTTGCGGTCGAAAGCCAGGCCCGGCACCACCACCAGGTCCACGCGAGGGGATTCCACGGTGAGGCACACCGCGGGGTCTGGCTCGGGTATGGCGTAGAGCCCGGGTTTGAGATCGCGCTCGGACCGCGCACAGGCAAGCTCCATCTCGCCGGGTGATGCGGGCAGGCAACGGGGCAGGAGCACGGACTTGCCGTGGTCCCAGGCGGCCCGGAGCAGCAGGGTGGTGGCCGTTTCGCCGCGGCAACCCACGTAGAGCAGCACGGCTTCGGCTTCCCGCCAGGTCTGCATATCCATGACGCGCTCCTGAGCCAGCCGGCTCATGGCCTCTGCCTGCTCAGGGGGTAGCGCATCGCGCATGGCGCGGTGAATCCGGCGCAACTCGTCCTTGTCCGCCAGGGCGGAGCCGTGGGCCGATAGGAGGCTGGAGGTGCCGAAACCACGCGATGTCATTTACCCAATGTATCACGGTGACGTCTCAGTGAAAACAGCACGGAGCCGCTTGCCATGCGGCCACGGCTTTGGGAAAATGAAGAAGTTTGCGTTCTGAAACATGAATGAGATGATCGACCTGACGAGGAGAGAATCATGGGCAGTCATGAAGAGCACATATTCATAGGTGTCGGAGACATACACGAAAACGTGGATACGCTGATGCGCATACCCGAGTTGAAGAACGCCTACGGCGTCATCGTGAGCGGCGATCTGACCAACGGCGGCGGTCCGGCCCAGGCGTTGCGCGTGCTGGAGGCGGTGCGCGCGGCGAATCCAAATGTATTCGCGCAGTTGGGCAATATGGACAAGCCCGAGGTAAACAATATGCTTGAGGAAGAGGGCGTGAACATCCACCTGCAGGCGCGGCCTCTGGTGCGGGAGCAGGACGCCCCGGAAGGCATGCGGCCCGGGATTATCGGCGTGGGCATGTCCGGGTTCACACCTTTCGGCACGCCATCAGAGGTTTCGGATACGCAACTCGGCGAATGGCTGGATGAGGCGTACGCCATGGCCGGCTCGTTCGATCCGCTGCTCGTGGTCGTTCACAACCCGCCGCACGACACCAAGACAGACGTTGCCGGGGGAGGCCACGTGGGCAGCAAGGCCGTGCGCAAGTTCCTGGAGCGGACCAAACCCGCCGTGTGTCTGACCGGCCATATCCACGAATCCATGGCCGTAGACATAGTGGGCGAAACTAAGGTCATCAATCCCGGCGCGCTCGGCGGCGGCGGATATGCGCTTATCCGTGTATCGGAACGCGGCCTGGACGCCGAGCTCAAGCGCGTATGACAACAAGACGCCCCGACCCTGGCGAAAGGGCGGGGCGTCTGAGAGCGTGTATGGTGTCTGCCTGGATCAGCCCAGCAGGCCCAGCAGTCTGAAGACTCGTTCCGGGTCCAGACCGTGGTGCGCGGCGGCGATTTCGTCCGCTCCGGCCGCCTGGATGCGCTGCACCGCGGCTTGGGCGCTTTCTTCGTCCAGGGTTTCGGTGGGCGGCGCCATGATGCTGCGGAGCCGCACCGAGTCGGTGGACTCGGTATGGCCGGCGCGTGTTTCCTGCTCGCGTTCGGGCCGCTCCTTGGCCTGGGTCTGCTCTGTGCTGCTCTTGTCCGGCCGGTTCAGGCCCTGGAGCCCGTTGATGTTCTCGATGGAGCTCATGATTTCCTCCTTGTTCCGCGCCGGTTACTGAATGGGCCCGCCCTCGCCGATCGAGGCGGCGAGATACGAGGCGCTGTCGGCGTTGCGGCATTCCTCTGCCAGGATGCGGCCGCGAGCGCCGGCATGGTGGAAGGAGGCCATGAGCTCGGAGTAGGCCGCCTGATCTTCCTCGGTCATCGATTCCAAAAGGTTGTAGCGTTCGGCGAACGCCAGAAGCTTGCGCAGACCGCCGGCGAGTTCGCGGTATTCGTCGAGCAGCTTGTCCCGCAGCCCGGCCTCCTTGACGCCGGCCAGAACGGCGGAGCGCAGATCGCGGCTCAAACTGCCGGATTCCTGATGGTTCAACAGGGCATATGCTTTGGATTTCATGGGCGCCTCCCAATGTCCTTTGGTGCTTGCATCCTTGTTATTGTCGTGCCACGGACAGGGAAGCAATATGCGGGCCATGCAGACAAATCCTGTGAAATCAATGTGTTGCCAAGGAAGGCGTACGGATGTTCACGCCCATCGTCAAAAAGCGAACGCCCGCTGAAAACGGCTCAAAGCACCAGGGGTTTGCCCTCGCCCATGTTCTCCGGGCTTTCTCCCTCGGGAGATCCCTCCTTGTACTCAGGAGATTCCTTGCTGGGCTCGGGAATGTCGAATCCCTGGAGGAAGGCGCCGTAGACCCAGCCGACGTGGCGATTCGGGGTGCGCACCTTGATCCAGTCGTACTGCCTGTCCAGCACGTCGACTTCTTGACCGCGCGCGAGGACCTCGATGATGTGAGCTTTGCTGGATGGATCGGCTCTCACGTTTAGGCGGTGGGCCGTGACGGAGCTGGTGCGGGAGACGTAGGGGCCGCCACCGGCGTTTTTGGAGCACCCCATGGCGAAAAGGGCGAGGGTCATAGTGATGAGCAGCAAAGGACGCAGATTTGGTTGGATCGACATGCGATGCTCCTGGGCAGAAACGTTCAGGGTTCAAGATGTCCATATGACGGAATGCAGGGAGTACCATACACCAGGAGGCCGTTTTCTGCACAAGGAGGACGCGACCATCCCCGCGAAATAGCCGGTGGGAGTCCGCACATACCCGAGGCCGCGCCGAGCGCCGCCGGTGCGTGAGCAAAACATGTGGTTGAAAACTCGCGCAAAATGGCCGATGTTTTATAAAAGGGTATGGTGATTTGACTGAGGGCACGAAACGTTAAACGTTTTGGGTTGCCCGAAGATGCGTACGGCCCCGCAGAAAGCAGGGCCACGCGGCGACTGCCGTCAGAGCAGAATGTATGAATCATTCAGTTCTGAGTTATAGCATGGCGTGACGTCGTGATGCGAATCCATGCTGCCGGCGAGAGCGGACCAACAGGAGCGTCATCCATGACCATGAAGCGCAATATCCTGGCCTACGGCGCCGAAGAGGGCGACGCGCCGGCAAGCGAGCAGAGCGAGCCCACCAGACCTAAAGGGCGGGAGAGAGAAACGGCCAGGCCCCCCGCGGAGACTCTGCTCCGAAAAGACGCGCCCAACCTGCCGTTCGACGCTACGCCGTTCCCCGAGACCGCCCGGGCGCAGGAGCGTATAGGCGCCGTGCGCAATGCCTTGCCCGACACGGCGGAGCTGCACCGCCTGGCGGAAAACCTCAAGGCGCTGTCCGACCCCACCCGCCTTACCATCCTGAACGCCCTGTACATTGCGGAGATGCGCGTGGGCGAACTGGCCGAGGCAGTGTCCATGAGCCAGTCCGCGGTTTCGCACCAGCTGCGCGTCCTGCGGGCAGCCCAGCTGGTCGCCGTGCGGCGCGAGGGCAAGAACGCCTGGTACAAGCTTGCAGATCCCAACCTCATCTGCCTCATCAGGCCGGCCATACGCGGGTAGCCGGCTGCCGCGAAGCATCCTCCCGGAGGTTCTGACCAGTGCACGGACAATTGGGCCGCATTTCCAGGCGGCGATTTCTGACACTGGCCGCAGCGGCAGCCGTCTTGGCGTTGCCCGGGGCGGGCCTGCGCGCGGCCGGAACGCCGGTCCGCGAAGTACGCGTGCTATCCGTCCACGACCACGACCCAGAGGCTTTCACCCAGGGGCTGCTCCTCGCGAACGGTGTACTGTATGAATCCACCGGCCAGTATGGCCGTTCCGACGTGCGCAAGGTGGACCCACAGACGGGCCGTGTGCTGGACAAACGCAGTTTGCCGGATGGTTTTTTTGGCGAAGGACTGGCCCTCGTGGCCGGCACCCTCTACCAGCTCACCTGGCGGGAAAGAACGGCGTTTCTCTATGACGCTGCCACGTTGCGGCCCACGGGCAGGATCGCCTACCGCGGCGAGGGCTGGGGCCTGGCCTGGGACGGGCGACGGTTCCTCATGAGTGACGGCGGCGACCAAATCACCACGCGGAGCAGGGAGTTCCAGGTACAATCGGAGATCACGGTGCGCAGCGACAAGGGTCCGG
>JBMCLC010000002.1:0-14308 GCA_048614715.1 Oceanidesulfovibrio sp. | reverse complement strand
CACGAGTATGTCGAGGAGTTCTTTGTCGATAGCCATGACCGCTCTGTATCCCCTTCCCGCCCCTCATTCAAGCACCTTTCTGTCCGGCCCGGAATCCAACCTCTTGCTCCGTTGACATGTACACGCCCCTCCTCTAGCAATCGCATTCGGAGGATAGAGACGCGCCATGCCAGAAATCGACCTGCACACCCATTCCACCGCCTCGGACGGCAGCTATACGCCGGAAGATCTCATCGCGGCCGCGAAAAAGGCCGGACTCAAGGCCATAGCCCTCACGGACCACGACACCGTGCGGGGGCTCGACAGAGCTTCCAAGGCCGCCCGTGAAGCTGGCATCGAGTTCATACCCGGCTGCGAGCTCACCGTGACCCACGCGGAGTTGCGCTTCCATCTCGTGGCGCTCTGGCTCCCCCTGGACGCCGTCGAAATCCGGGACACCCTGGACGATATCATCCGCAATCGCAACGAGCGCAACCATGTCATCATCGGCAAGCTCAACAACCTCGGCATCGACCTTTCCTACGACGACGTGCTGGCCAAGGCCGGCGACGGCGCCGTGGGGCGTCCCCACTTCGCCACCGCACTGCTGGAAAAGGGCTATGTGAACTCGACGCAGGACGCCTTTGACCGCTACCTCGGCTCCAACGGCAAGGCCTACGAGCCCAAGAAGGTGCTCACCTCGGAACACGCCCTGGACTTGCTCCACCGCCACGGCGCCACGACCGTGCTGGCGCACCCCTACCAGATCGGCCTGGGCAAGGACGAACTCGCCTCCCTCGCCATGGAGCTCAAGGACATGGGGCTCGGCGCCATCGAGGCCTACTACACAGAGCACAGCCCTTCGCAGACACGTTCCTTTCTTGAACTGGCCAAGCGACTGGACCTCGGCGTGTCCGGCGGCTCGGACTTTCACGGTTCCATAAAGCCGGACATCAAGCTCGGCACGGGCCGCGGCAGGCTGGACATCCCCTACTCCGTTCTCGCGGACCTCAAAAAACGGCGTCTGGACAAAGGTCAGCCCACCGAAACGACGCCCAGCGTGCTCTTTTGATCCCCCACGCGCCGCGCATACCCGAGCTCCTCGCCCCGGCCGGAACGCCGGACAAGTTCGCCACGGCCCTGCGCTACGGCGCGGACGCCGTCTATCTGGGCGGACCGGACCTCTCCCTGCGCGCCAAGGCCGCCGGGTTCGACATAAACGCCCTGGCCGACGCCTGCGCCATGGCCCGCGAGCAGAACGTTCGGGTCTACTACACACTGAACATCCTGCCCCATGAATCCTGCCTGGAAAGCGTACGCGCGCGACTGGAGGAGCTGGACGGCCTCGCCCAGGAGCATTCGCCCCATGCGCTCATCGTGGCCGACCCCGGCGTGGTTCGTTTGGCCAGGCGCATCGCCCCGCGCTACCCGCTGCACCTCTCCACCCAGGCCAACACCTCCAACAGCGAGACCCTGGCCTTCTGGGCCGATCAAGGCGTGGACCGCGTGAACCTGGCGCGGGAGCTGCGCGCTCCGGATATCGCCGCGTTGGCCGAGGCCGGACGCGAACTCGGTGTGGATGTGGAATGCTTCGTCCACGGCGCGCAGTGCCTGGCCATTTCCGGGCGCTGCCTGCTCGGCTCGGCCCTCAACAGCCGCTCCGCCAATCTCGGCCTGTGCACCCAGCCCTGCCGGTTCGAATACGACGTCCGCGCGGTGGAACTCGTGGAAAAGACCCGCCCCGACCGCGCCACCTGGCAGGCCGTATGCGGCGAGGGCTTTTCCGCCATTTTTGCGCCGGAAGACCTCTGTCTGGTCCAGTTCCTCGGCTGGTTCGCCCGCGTGGGGGTGGCTTCCCTCAAGATTGAAGGTCGGATGCGCTCCGAACAGGCTGTCGCCCAGACTGTGGACGCCTACCGCGTCGCCCTGGACGGCGTGTCCCAAGGCGTCATGCCGGGCCGCGCCATTATGGACGAACTGCGCCACACCGCGACGCGCCCCCTGGGCACTGGCTTCTTCGCCAGGCATCCGCGCGTGTTGTACCATCCTGAAGATGCATCCTTCGAGCGGCTCGAGGTCGTAGGCAAGGTCGCAGACTCCCTCGGCCACGGACGCTGGCGCATCGCCGTCAAGGGTCGCTGGGACATGGAACGCGCCATCGACATCCTCGTGCCCGGTCTTGGCCGGACCCGGCTCTTTCCCGCCGACTATGGCCTGGAGAACCTGTCCGGCGAAACCATGGGCCTCGCCCATTCGGGCATGGATGTCGTCCTCGTCTGCGAGCATCCTGCCCTGGCCACTGGCCTGTTCCTGCGGCTGGCGCCGGCGCTTGAATAGCGCACGCTTTTTCGTATGCCTCCGGCAGCCAGGGGAACTCAGTTCCCCTGGACCCCTGTTCAGCGACCAGGAAACATAGCTCCCTGTCAGTGGGACGTGGAGGACAGCCTCCCATAAGTTATTTCATCATCAGCAGGCGGCGCAGGGCTGCGGTGGAGCGGCCGGCCTGTCTGGCCAGTTCGGCAAGGGCGTCGTCCTCGGGCACGGTATACGTCTGGCCGCCGAGCACGTATTCCTTGGCCCGGACTTCGCCCCACGGTGTCTGCATGGTGGTGGCCTGCCGGGGCAGGGCCGTGCGTTCGGTGCGCGCACGGCGTATGCCGAGGGTGAGTGTGGCGTTGAAGAACGCGGCCTCCACGTTCTGGAGATGGTCGTCGTCGCAGACAACCCGCAGGGCCACGGCCGGCCGGTTCTTCTTCATGATTCCGTGAAGAGCCAGAACATCAAGGGCGCCGGCCTCGAAGATGGTTTCGAAGGCCCGGCCGAGCTCTTCCCCGGAGAGGTGGTCGATGTGGCTCTCCAGCACCCAGACTGTTTCCCGGGCCGAGTCGTTTTCCTCCAGCAGGAACACGCGCAGGCCGCCCCCCGAGTCGCGCGCGCCATAGCCCAGCCCCGAGTTCCGGAGCCTGCCCAGCGGACCGGCCGAGGCCGCGTCGTCGTAGCCGTCCACGAGCATATCGAGCAGCAGCGCGCCGGTGGGGGTGACCATCTCCTGGGTGAAGGAGGAAGGCCGGACAGGCGCGCCCTCCAACAACTGGACCACTGCGGGCGCGGGCAGGGGCAGCTCGCCGTGTGTGCAGCGCACAGTGCCCGTGAACCAGGGAACGGCCGAGGCCCGGACTTCTCTGACGCCAAGAGACTCCGTGGCCCAGACTGCTCCCACCACGTCCACCAGGGTGTCCACGGCGCCGACCTCGTGGAAATGAATATCCGCCACATCGCAGCCGTGCACCGCGGCCTCGACCTCGGCCAGCCGGCGGAATCCGGCCAGTCCGCGGGCGCGCACGGTCCCGGTTACGGGCAGCGATTCCAGCACAGCCTCGATGGCTGGCAGAGTGCGCAGGGGCTGATCCCCGGACTGCTCCACGACCAGCCGCCTGCCGGCGATGCCGCCGCGCGTCTCGGATGCCGCATGGAGCGTGGCTGTCAGGCCGGCTTCGCGAAAGATGTTGGCGAGAGGTTCGAGGTCCAGGCCGGCGTCCGCCAGTGCGGCCAGGAACATGTCGCCTCCCATGCCGTAGGAAAGGTCGAGATAGAGGCGCATCAGTACATTTTCCTTTTGGAGAAGCCTTCCCCGAGCACGTTGAAGGTGTTTTCCACCACGACGAAGGCGTTGGGGTCCACGTTGAATACGGTTTCTTCGAGGCGCTTGAGCTGGAAGTTGTTCACCACGACCATGAGCACCTGCTTGCGCTTGCCGGAGTATATGCCCGAGCCTTCGAGGAAAGTACCGCCGCGTTGTATCGTCTTGAGCACGGAGCGGGCGATGGTCTCTGCCGAGTCGGAGATGATGAAAGCCACCTTGCGCTGGTTGAACATGGAGAGCACGTAGTCGCAGACCGAGGCGGACACGAAAACCATGGCCACTGAGTACAGGATGAGGTCGTTCTCCATGGAGAAGAAGGCCGAGGCGAAGATGAGCATGTTGGCGGCGAAATACACCTGACCCACGCGGATGTTCCATTTCTGGTTGAGAAAAATGGAGATGATATCCATGCCGCCGCAGCTGCCCAGCGAACGCAGCACGATGCCCGAGCCCGCGCCGTAGAGCGCGCCGCCCGTGACCGCGGCGAGCATCTTGTCCTGGATGGGAAAGGTGGTGGTGATGAGCTCTGCCGCTATGAAGATCGCGGCCAATCCGAACAGCGAGTAGAAGAAGAACCGCCGGCTGACGAAAAACCAGCCGAGCAGGAAGATGGGCACGTTGATGATGGCGTACCAGATGGCCGGGGAGAACAGGTCCGTGACATAGGTCAGGAGCAGGCACAGGCCGAAAATGCCGCCCACGAGAAACGTGTGCGGTTCGGCAACGGCCACGGCTCCGTACATGCAAATGGTGGATCCCAGGGCGATGAGAAACAGATTCCACGGCACCCCCATGGTGATCGAACGCCAGTTCATAGAAGAAGCTCCTGCCCCGGCATGCCCGAGGATGTTCACAAGTTTCTGATATTCGCGTACATGCCGTCCGAACATGCGGCCCGTTCATTGCGGCCGGCTGCCGCGACACATTCCCGACTCTGGCTCAGAACACGAGATTACGTTACTGTATTACGCAAAGAAGGAGGATGCCATGCTCGTACGCGACTGGATGACCCACGACGTCATCACTGTGACCAAGGACACCCCCATGCCCGAGGCGTCCAAAATTATGAAGGAAAACAAGATAAGCCAACTGCCCGTGGTGGACAATGCCGGCCATCTGGTCGGCATCGTCTCCGACCGGGACATCAAGGCGGCCTCGCCCTCCAAGGCCACCACCCTCGACGTACACGAGCTGTACTACCTCATCTCCTCGATCAAAATCAAAGACATCATGTCCTCGCCCGCCTTCAGCGTATCCCCCACCGACACCGTGGAATCCGCGGCCGTGTTTCTGCTGAAAAAGGACATCGGCTCCCTGCCGGTGATCGACGACGACGAGAAGGTCGTGGGCATCATCTCGGACTCCGACATCTTCAAGGTCCTCATCGCCATCACCGGCGCCAAGCACGGCGGCGTGCAGATGGGCTTCGACCTGCCCACGGACCAGGGCTCCCTGCGCAGCGTGCTGGACGATCTGCGTTCCGAGGGCGCGCGGGTGCTTTCCATCCTCACCTCCATGGAAAAAGCGGAACAAGGCCGGCGCGAGGTCTACATCCGCGTCCAGCCGATGGATCGCTCGGAGGAGAACGCGATCATCGAGAAACTCAAGGAAAAGTACAACATGGTCTACTGGGCTCGGGAGCGTGTCCATCCCCTGATCTGAGCCGCACAGGAAACCTGACTGCCCTACCCATATAGGGCCGCGGCATTGGTCGCGGCCTTTTCATATGGGATATCCCAACCGTTGCGCGTTTATCTTTCCGGCCCGTTCCCGGCATCCGCGCCGGACGCGAGACCCCGCTGCGAGCACATCCAGCGCACCTGCCGGCAAATGCCCATGAGCAGGTTGAACTCGCTCTTGCGCAGCTTGATGCGGGCGAGAAACCGCCGCACGGGCAACATCCAGTAGGATGGATTGTCGTCCTTGAGGAAATCTATGGCCAGCAGGGTCTCCTGCAGGGTCCGGAAGAGCGACTCCTGCTCGGCATGGGTTGCCAGACGGGAGGTCGGAGGAGCCGCTGGCCGGAAGGCAGTTCCCGGCGCGGCCGTGAACCATTCGTACAGAACCACGAGCACGGCCTGGGCAAGATTCAGGGAGCTGGCGTCGTCCACCGTGGGTATGGTGAGCAGTCTGCCGCCGATCTCAACCTCCTCGTTGGTCAGCCCACGATCTTCCGGTCCGAAAAGCACTGCGATTCTGCCCTCAGCCATGAACTCATGCGCCTCGTCCGCGGCTTGTCTGGGCGTCTGGATGCTCTTGCGCCACCCGCCGGTGCGCGCCGTGGTGGCGTAGACCTTCACGTAAGGCGCCAGGGCCTTTTCCAGGTCGTTCTCCACCCGGATGGAGCGAATGATGGGCGCGCCCTTGGGCGTGGCCAGGGCCAGCGCTCGGTCCTCGTTCCAGCTCTGGGGCGAAACGAGCACGAGCTCTGACGCGCCCATGTTGGCCATGGCCCGCGCCGTACTGCCCACGTTTTCGGGAAACTTGGTTTTAACAAGGACAATGGCGAGATTCGAGAGCATGCCTGTGTATCGCCTCCGGCGGCCAGGGAATTGAGAATTCCCGAAATCCAGGAACAATACGCCCTGGCACGGGAACAGAAGGACGGCGATCCCCTGAAAACGGGTTCGCGGATAACTATCCGGGCCAGATGCGCGGCACGGCGAGCACGAGCATGGCGACGCCCAGACCGAACTTGGCCACCAGGCCGGCGAAATTGCCGAGCATCGCGCCCATGGCGGCGCGCCTGGCCTCCACCCAGGTGCGGTCCTGGCCTATCTCTATGATCAGACAGCCGGCGTACGCGCCGAGCAACGCTCCGACAACCGCGCCGAAACCGAAGAAAAACGGCGCCCCGGTTATCGCGCCCACGATCGCGCCGATGATGCCGCCCCAGCCGCCTTTCTTGGAACCGCCGTAACGCTTGGCCCCATAGTATTTGAACAAGAACTCCGCGAGCTCGCCCACCAGGCAGATGCCCACGAGCAACAGCAAGAACGGCAGCGAAACCGCCAGTTCCGGATGCAGCCACCGCCACAGGAATATGAGCCCGAGCGCCACCCAGTTGACCGGGAGGGACAGCAGATGCAGCGGCATGAGCCCCGCCAGCAGTACGATGAACAGTATGGTCCAGACATGTTCCATGAGAATAGTCCTCGCATATTTATCCAAGGGCTCCGCCCCTGACCCTGCCAGGCAGCATCGCTCACTGGTCCCGTATCCGGGGTCAGGAAGAGCAGTGCCCCTGGCCGCCGGTGCCGGAAAAAAGAGAGCCTGGGAGAAAAAGTCCCCCAAAGAGCCCGCCGGAGGCTATTGAATGCACTGTTAAATTAGCTGCGTTTGTCGCGCATGTCGACGACGCGGGAGGCTTTGCCTTCGCTGGTGGGCAGGCTTTTTGCCTCCACGAGCTCCACGCGCGGCGTCACCAGCAGCTCGTTGCGCAACAGCCCGGCGATGCGCTTCTGGATGGAGCCGAGCGCGCGCATGTCCTCCACGAAGAATTCTTCCTTGATCTCCGCGCGCACCGTGAGCTGATCGATGAAGCCCTCGCGTTCCAGCACGATCTGGTAATTCTGCGCCACTTCGGGCACGGCCAGCAGCACCTGTTCGATCTGCATTGGATAGATGTTCACGCCCTTGATGATGAGCATGTCGTCCGCCCTGCCGGCGATGCGGTCGATGCGGCGGTGCGTGCGGCCGCAGGCGCACTGGCCCGGAATGAACCGGGTGAGGTCGCGCGTCCGGTAGCGCAACAGGGGCATGGCCTCGCGGGTCAGGGTGGTCATCACCAGCTCGCCCACTTCGCCCTCGGCCGCCGGCTCCAAAGTCACGGGATCGATTATCTCGGCGATGTAGGAATCCTCCCAGAGGTGCATGCCGTCCTGGTGCTCGCACTCGAAGGCCACGCCCGGACCGTTCATTTCCGAGAGGCCGTAGGAGTTGTACGCCTTGAGGCCGAGCATCTCCTCGATGCGCCGGCGCGCCTCCTCGGAGTGCGGCTCCGCGCCGATGAGCGCGATGCGCGGCGGCAGCTCCCGCGGGTTCAGCCCTTGCTCCGCCACCACACCGGCCAGGTACAGCGCATAGGAGGGAATGATGTGCAGGACGGTGACGTTGAAATCGCGGATGAGCTTGAGCTGGCGCGCGGTGTTGCCCGCCCCGGCCGGAATGGTCAGGCAGCCGAGGCGTTCGGCGCCGTAGTGAATGCCAAGACCGCCGGTGAACAGGCCGTAGCCCGCCATGTTCTGGAACACATCGTCCTTGCGCACCCCGGCCATGTGCATGCAGCGGGCCATGAGGTCGGCCCAGGTCCGCAAGTCGTTGTCCGTATGGTAGACCACGGTGGGCGAGCCCGTGGTGCCGCTGGAGGCGTGCAGCCGTACGAGTTCGCGGTGTTCTTCGGCAAGCATGCCAAAGGGGTAGCTCTCGCGCAGATCGTCCTTGGTGGTCAGGGGCAGCCGGGAGACATCCTCCAGGCTGGTGATCGATTCGGGATCCACGCCTGCTTCGGCGAGCTTGGCCTTGTAGAATGGCGATCCGGCGGCGCGTTTCACGGTGCGGGCGAGCCGCCGCGCCTGGACGTCGGCGATCTCATCGCGGCTCAGGACCTCTGCAGTGTGGAAAATTTCCATGCGTGACCTCGAAAAAAAGAATGGGAAGCGGGATGGAGACGATGGACGGATCAGACCGTGGGCGCGCCGCTCAGTTCCGGCGGCGGTGCGTAGTCCGTAAGCTCTTCGAACGCCGTGCAGTACCCCAGGTAGGCCAGATGCACCTCGCCGGTGGGGCCGTTGCGCTGCTTGCCGATAATGATGTCCGCCGTGCCCTTTTTCGGGTTGTCGTCCTTCTTGTTGTACACTTCGTCGCGGTAGATGAAGACGATCACGTCGGCGTCCTGCTCGATGGCGCCGGACTCGCGCAGGTCCGAGAGCAGGGGCCGCTTGTCGCTGCGGTCCTCCACCTTGCGGTTGAGCTGCGACAGGGCGATAACCGGCAGGTGGAGCTCCTTGGCCAGTGCCTTGAGGGAGCGCGAGATTTCCGAGATTTCCTGCTCGCGGGAATCGATGTTCCGGCCGGCCCGCATGAGCTGAAGGTAGTCCACCATGACCAGTCCCAGGTTGTGCTCCATCTTGAGCCGGCGCGAACGGCCGCGAATTTCCACGGTGGAGAGGGACGGCGTGTCGTCTATGAAAATGGGAGCGCGGGACAGGTGGTCGGCCGCATCGAAGAGGCGGGTCCAGTCGTCGTCGCTGATGTAGCCGCGCCGCAGACCTGCCAGATCCACTTTGCCCCAGGCGCAGAGCATGCGCTGCATGAGCTGCTCCTTGGACATCTCCAGGGAGTAGATGGCCGTGGGCGTGTCCTCCATGACAGCGGCGCGCATGGCCACGTTCAGGGCGAAAGCGGTCTTGCCCATGGAGGGTCTGGCGGCCACGATGACGAGGTCCGAGGGCTGGAACCCGGCGGTCAACTCGTTGAGCTTCTGATAACCGGTGGGCACGCCCGTCACCAGTTCCTTGCGCTCCACCCGCGCCTGCAGATCCTTGAACACGTTGTCCACGAGCTGCTTGGACTGCGCGAATACGGAGCCCGAGGTCCGCTCGGCGATCTTGAACACGGACTGCTCGGCTTCCTCGAGGATCGCCTCCACGTCCTTGCCGCCCTCGAAACAGGACGCCACGATGCCCGTGCCCGCCTCGATGAGCTCGCGCTGCACGGCTTTGTCGCGCACGATCTTGGCGTGGTAATTGGCGTTGGACGCCGAGATAACGGACTGCGCCAGCTCGCCCAGATACGGCGCCCCGCCCACCTGCTCCAACTCGTCCCTGCCCTTCAGGTACTCGGCCACGGTCACCAGGTCGATGGGCGTGGACTTGGAGTACAGATCGAGAAAGGACCGGTAGATGGCCTGGTGCGAGGGATAGTAGAAATCCTCGGCCGCCAGGATGTCCACCAGGGCGTGGAACACGCTGGACTTGAGGAAAATACCGCCCAGCACCGCCTGCTCGGCCTCCAGGCTGTGCGGCGGCACCTTGCGCAGCAGGTCCGCTGCACCGGCGTCGGATCGTTTGGATGACGACCGGCCGGACAGGCCGCCGGATTTGTAGGACTTCTCGCTCATGGCGTTCGGAGCTTACCCCCTTCGCCCGTCGCTGGCAAAGGATACTCGCGGCCGGCTTCAGCTACGCATGTGGTGTGCTAAGGTTCAATAAAAAGCGGGCCGGGGCCGAACACTGCCGGCACCGGCCCGCTGCTGCATTGCATGGTGTGGGTCGGATGCAACCCGCCGATGCCGCTTAGGCCTTCTCGTCCGCCTCGCCTTCCGCGGACTCCACGGGCTCGGTCACGCCGGGGGTGCCGGCTTCGGTAGGAGCCGCTTCTTCTTCCTCGACCACGGCGGCCTCGGCGGCTTCTTCGGCCGGGGCTTCCTCCTCGCCGCCCATGGCGGCCAGGGTCTCACCGGCCTCTTCAGCGCGGCGCTGGGCCTCCAGCTCCTCGACCTCTTCCACGGTGCCGCCGAAGCGGATGACCTTGACGGTCACGGTCTCTTCCACGCCGGGATAGGGGCGGAAGGGAACCTCGTAGAAGCCGAGCGCGCGGATGGGCTCGTCGAGCAGGAGCTTGCGGCGGTCGATCTTCTCGTCATCCACGCCGGTGGCGGCGGAAATGGCGTTGGCGATGTCGTTGGCGGTGACGGAGCCGTAGAGGCGGTTGTTCTCGCCGACGCGCACCTCGATTACGATATCGGCATCCGCCGCCTTGGTGGCGATGTCCTGGGCCTCGCCCTTGGCGGAATCCATCTTGGCCTGCAGCTTCTTGCGCTCCTGCTCGAACACCTTGAGGTTCGAATCGGAAGCGGGCATGGCAAGGCCCTGGGGAACCAGATAGTTGCGGCCATATCCGGGCTTCACCGTGACGATGTCGCCAAGGGAACCCAGATTGTCCACATCGGCTCTAAGTATGAGCTTCATGGCAGTATCTCCTACAGTCCCGTCTTCTTGAGCACCTCGCTCGAGTGCGTGGCCGTATAGTACAGGAGGGCCATCTGCCGGGCGCGTTTGATTTCTGTGGTGAGCCGGCGCTGGTGCTTGGCGCAGGTGCCGGTGATGCGGCGGGCGATGATCTTGCCCCGCTCCGTGGTGAAGTCCTTCAGAATGTCGGGACGCTTGTAGTCCAGGGGCAGTTCGGGGTTCGCGCAGAAACGGCAGAACTTGCGCCGGGGTGCAAAACGTTTTTTGAATGCCATGTTACGCCGCCTCCTCGCTTGTGGGCTCGTACTCCGCATCGAGCTGCACGGTGACGAACTTGAAGATGCCCTCGGTGATGCGAATGATGCGCTCCAGCTCCTGCACGGACGCACCGGGAGCAGCGTACTCCAGACGGTAGTAGTGTCCGCGCATGACCTTGCGCACGGGGTAGGCGAGCTCGCGCATGCCCCAATCGTCCTCGGCGAGGATGGAGCCGCCTTCGCGGTCCAGCACGCCCTTGAGGGTGTCCAGAACAGCCTGCATCTCTTCGCTCGAGAGCTCCGGGCTCAGGAGGAGGAGGGTCTCGTACTTACGCATGGGTGCCTCCTTGCGGTCTATGGCCCTCCGCGCGCCCAGGCTGGGAAGGAGCTGGCGGAGAGCAAGGTGGAAACGCGCTGCTTAGTACGTCCGCTTGGGCCTGTCAAGCAGCAGTGAGGCTCTCGCCCACAAATACCCGTCGGTTGAACCCCAACAGGCAGAACACCTCGTAGGTGATGGTGCCCCACCACCCGGCAAGCTCCTCGGCCGTGATGCGGCTGTCGCCGTCGCCGCCGAGCACGCAGGCGTAATGGCCGGGTTTCACGTCCGGTATGCTGCTCACGTCCACGGCGGTCATCTGCATGCAGACGCGGCCCACAATGCGCGCCCGCCTGCCGCACAACTGCACCTCGGCCGTGTTGGAAAGGCCTCGGGAGTAGCCGTCGGCGTAGCCGATGCCGAGCACGGCCACGGTCATGTCCTGCGGCGCGGTGAAGGTACGGCCGTAGCTGATGGATTCCCCGCGCTTGAGGGCGTGCACCTGGTAGACCGGCGCTTCCACACGCATCACCTGCCTGAGGCCCGCGCCCTTCTCCTCCCAGGCCGTGCCGGCGAAGGGATTGGCACCGTACATGGCGATGCCCGCGCGGGCTCCGTCCATGGCGAACTCGGGATAGCCTATGATTCCGGCCGAGTTCAGCAGGGTAGCCCGCACCGGAAATCCGGCGGCCCTTAGCTGCTCGACATACCCGGAAAACCTCTGAGCCTGGGCGCGCACGTAGGGCTCCTCGTTCGGATCATCCGCCGTGGCCAGGTGCGAGACCGCCCACACGGGACGGATGCCGGGCTGCGCGGCCAGTGTCTCCATGAGCGCGCCGAAATCCATGTCACCGAACCCGAGCCGCCCCATGCCGGTGTCGAACTTGATGGCCACGTCCGCATGCAGGCCGGCCATGCGCGCCGCCGCCGCAAGGGGAACTATCTGGTTGATCCGCGAGACCACGGGCGTCAGCCCGTGCTCCAGACAAAGCGCCTCGTCGCGCGGGTGCTGGTTGCCCAGCAGAATGAGAACCCGCCCGCCCACGCCGGCCTCGCGCAGGGTGGCCCCTTCCTCCGCCGTGCCCACGGCGTAGGTGTTGGGCGACCCCGCAACGCCGCCGCATCCCCGCATGGACTCCAGGGCCTGGGCGCAGGCGGCCAGACCGTGGCCGTAGGCGTCGGCCTTGATCACCGGAATGGTCCGGGTGGCCTCCGGGGTGAACGTCTGCAGCAGCGCGTAGTTCGCGCACAACGCGTCCAGGTCTATGATGCAGCGCAGATGGTTGTACTCTATAGCCATGCCAGAACCTCCAGCTCCAGGAGGTACTCTCAGCTGCCGTTCTGGGCAAGGGCTCATGCGCCGCGAACAGGCGGACGCTCCCGCCCTTTGCGCAGCGAGAAGGTGACAGATGAGACGTCCGGACTTATTTTTTCAGGGTAGAATGTTCAACAGTTTTTGTGCTTTCGGTAATAACCGCAAGAATATGGTACGACGGCGGGAACGAACCATGGACATCCAACCGAGGAGTATGACCGACCATGACGTTTCGCAACGATGACGAGCGCCTGCTGGAGCGCGTCGAGGCAAAGGCCCGCGAACGCGCCCACGCCGGCCTGGACGGCTTGGTGGGCGGCCTGGAATCCGTGATCATCAACGTGGAGCCCGACCACATCAAGCCCGCGGTGGATGAGTTCTTGCGCTACACCGGGCTTGATTTCGCCGAGGCGTTCCAGGGCCCGGAGCGCACCACCTGCGTTCTGGGCGTGGAAGGCGGGGCCGACTTTCTGCTGACCTGCCGCAACGCCGGCGACAACCCTTTCCTACCCTACAACGACCGGCCCAAGACCCGCGCCATGCCCAACGCGCGGCTGGAGACGTTCGTATACACGTGCCGCGATCTTGCGACATATGTGGATATCCAGAAGAAGCGGGGCATCCGTTTCCTGACAGACGACATCATTCGAACATCTGAATACATCTTCATTCAAACATGCCCTTCACCGTATACCGGCAACTCCCTCGGCTTCGTGGAATGGCTCCACAAGGAGGGCGCCTACTGCGTGGAGCAGGCAAAGCCGCTGGAATGGTTCTTCCAGAAGCCGGACCTGCCCCATTTAAAAAACATCCTCGAACTGGACCATACCGCCACCCGCGTGAAGGCCGAGGAGCGCGACGACGCCATCCTGGAGTTCATGGACCTGACCAACTACGACTTCGACTTCGCGGTGTACGTCAAGAGCCTCAACTCTATCACCAACGTAGCCCGCATGACGCGGGAGGACTACGCTCAGGTCTTCACCTCGGGCATCGAGCCATTCGTGGACGTGTCCTCCTCCGGCCCCACGGAGAAGTTCATCCACAACTACGGCCTGCGGGTGCACCACATGGCGTTTCGCACCGAAAACATCGAAGAGACTTACGCAGCCCTGGGCGACGACGGCATGGAGTTTCTGGTGGAGCTCGTGGGCTCGCGCGAGGATGGGCTCAAGCAGACCTTCACCGTGGGCTCGCCGCACACGTTTCTGGTCAACGAGTACATCCACCGCTACGACGGGTTCGACGGTTTCTTCACCAAGTCCAATGTCACGGACCTGACCCGCGCCACCGACAAGCAATAGCCTGGCGACACACTACGGAAAAGGCCGGCGGAATGTACCGCCGGCCTTTGTCGATCGCGCCTCGGATTATTTGGAGCCGGAGCTTTGGGGAGTCATGCGGCGCCGCTCGCGGCTTTCGCGTTCTCCCTGGCCAAGGGCAGGCGGACGATGAACGTGGACCCCTTGCCGGGAGTCGATTCCACCCATATGCGGCCGTCGTAGCGGTCCACGATCCGCCGGCAGATGGTCAGTCCGAGGCCGGTGCCGAGGGGCTTGTCTGAGAGGCCGTCCTGGGTCTTGGTCTGGTAGAACTTGTCGAATATGGACTCCAGTTCTTCCTGCTCGATGCCTACGCCCGTGTCCTCTATGCGTATTTCCAGCCAGCCCGCTTCCTGCTCGCTTGCGCTGAGGATGACGCTGCCCTGGTGCGTGAACTTCATGGCGTTGTCCAACAGGTTGACCAGAACCTGGTAGAACCTCGCCCTGTCCATGCGGATGGTTCCGAGCGAGACGGGATAGGCGGTCCCAAATTCGACGAGCTCCT
>JBMCLC010000001.1:0-17203 GCA_048614715.1 Oceanidesulfovibrio sp. | reverse complement strand
TGCCAGCACAAAACGGGCCCAAGGCTTTGCCCTGATCCGCCCCGTACCGGGGCTCGCCGATCCTTTTTTCCTCTCCCGACAAAACGTCGGCTCCCACCAGGGAGCATAGCTCCCTGGTTCACAGAAAGGGGGTCCAGGGGAACAGTGTTCCCCTGGCCGCAAAAGGCATAACGCTTTCCTAGCTCGCGCCTTTGCTCTTGAGATACTCGCCCATTTCCTGGTCGACCTTGCTGATGTGGTTCACCCACCAGTCTGTCAGGTAGTCGAGCATTTCCACGGACAACGCCTCCACCTTCCCGTCCAGGTAGTCGAAGAGGTACTCCACCGATTTCACGATGAAGTCGTCGTGCTGGACCTTGTGCTCTTCGATGCCCGGGTACCCGAACTGCTCCATGAGTTTTGTCTCTTCGGAGAAATGGTACTGGGCGTAGTCATTGATCTCGTTGACGATGGGCTCAAGGGCCTTGCGGTCCTCGCCGGACTGATGCGTTTCGTAGAGTTGGTTGATGAGTGTGGTGAGGTGCTCGTGCTGCTGGTCCACCTGGGCGATGCCGATGTGCAGCCGGGGGCTCCATTCGACGATAGGCATGTTCCGCTCCGCAAGCGGCCCTCATGATCAACGGCTGCCAGCTCCACGCCCGGGCCTTTGGGCGGACCGGCTTTCAGATGCGCGCACGGTATCCTATTTGGCGCCGCGGGAAAAGCTTGGCGATGCCCTCTCATTCGAGTTTGCGGGCCCGGCGCCTGAACACCTGCGCCAGCGTATCCACCAGAAAGACCAGCGCCATGGAACGCTCCGGCTGGTCCACGCCCATGCGTTGCGCCATGGTCGCGGCGAGCCGCACGGCAAGCTCTTCCTGCTGCGTCTCCGACAGGTCCTCGTAGCGGTCCAGGAACTGCTCTGCCGCGTCCAGCACCTTGTCGTCGAGCCTGGAGAGCCGCGTCCCGTCCTGGGGAAAGCGGATCGCGTGCTGCGGCCTGACAAGCAGCTCCTCGCGCACCCGGGAGAGCTTGCGCGGCTTGTCCCGCACCACCAGTGTCCCGCCCACCATGTCACCCAGGCGCTGCGTCTTGGGCGAGATCACGGGCACGATCCACAACAGCGTGATCTGGTCCACGATGCGGAAGATGTTGCGCAGAAAGATGCTCCCCGCGTCCAGGGTGAAGCCGCGGTCCTTGACCACGCGTATGCGCAGCCATTTCTTGCCCGGCGTGCGGCCGTCCATCATGTACTCGAACAGCCCGAAATACAGAAACGAGCTGAATCCCATGATGATGGAGAATAACCCCCACATGACCATCTGGAACACGGGGCCGGCCTCGTATGACGAGACCTCGCCGCCGTCTTCCAGCGCCTCCTCGAACACTTCTCCGAGCAGGCCGCCTATGAAGTCAGCCGCCTCGTTGCTGAGAATGCCGGCGGCCACCACCGCGATGAAAATGACAAACAGAAGAATGGAGAGTAGTGTGGAATCGATGAACCACGCGATGAAACGCGTTCCCAAGCCCGCCGGTTCGTAGCTGACCTGTACGTTTTCCGGGGTCTCGAAGGTGACGGTCGGTCCGGCCATCGTGGTTCGCTCGGCGATTTGCGGTGTATGGAACGATAATGCGCTGGCCCGGCGTCCGGGGCAACCAAGACGCCCGCCACTCGGGACGAGGAAAAAGTACGTGGACAGAGCTCCCAGGGAAACCGCGCCGGCCGGCGCCGTGAATCCGAATGAGCCCGCCGCCGATTCCCTACTTCGAAACAGGGCCGAGTGGCAAGAGCTCGAAACCCTGGTGCAGAAAGCGCAGAAAAAGGGACCGGCGCGTATGGACGCGGACGAACTCTCCCGGCTGGATGCGCTCTACCGGCGCACCACCACGCTCCTCGCCCGCGTGGCCACCCGCACCGAGGACCCCGCCCTCGTCGCCTATCTGAACGACCTCGCCGCAGCAGCCCACGGCGTGATCTACGCCACGCCCAGACGCCGACCCATGGCCGGCATCCTGTTCTTCCTGGCCACCGGCTTTCCCCGCGCCGTAGCGCGCAGTTGGGTGTTCCACGCCATATCCGCCGCCATCCTCATCGGCGGCGGCCTGTTCGGCTACCACGCCTCCAAGGCCGACCCCATGGCCGCCTACGCCATCCTGCCCGCCCAGGAAACCAGACTGCCCGGCACCCCGCGCCAGGAACTCGTGGACTCCCTGCGCTCCGGCCGCGACATCGCAGGCGAGCAGAAATTCTTCTTCGCCTCCTTCCTCTTCCGCCACAATCTCACCATCGGCATCTTGTCCTTTGCCGTGGGCATCCTGGCCGCCCTGCCCTCCATGTTGCTCATCCTCTACAACGGCATGATCATCGGCGCGTTCAGCTACGTGCACCTGAGCCAGAACATCCACGCGGAGTACTGGGCCTGGATACTGCCCCACGGCGTGCCCGAGCTCACGGCCATCGTGCTCTGCGGCGGCGCGGGCCTCGCTTTGGGCGCGGCTGTCATCAGTCCGGGCGAGGAATCGCGCATCGCCAGGCTCACCGCCGCCGGCAAGGAGGCGGCCAACATCATCCTCGGCGTGGGCGTGCTTTTGCTCCTCGCCGCGATCATCGAAAGCTTCCTGCGCCAGAGCGACATGGAGACATGGTCGCGTCTGGCATTTGCCGGCACTGCCGCCGTGGCGCTCGCGGGCTACTTCGCCCAGGGGTTCGTGTACGAATGGCGGGAAAGGAAGGGGCGCCGGATGCGGGAGAAGTTGGGGCTCGCCCCGGCTACAGCCGCCCCGACTCCCTGAGCTGCACGTAGCGGTTCACCAGCGAAACGGTGAGCTGCGAGGGCTCCACGTCCAGCACGTGCACGCCGAGACGGCGCAGCATGTGCAGCCCGCGCTCGCGGTCCCGCAGCAGCCGGCCGGCCACGGCCTGTCTGGAAAGCTCGCGGTAGGAATCCGTGGTTCTGCGGAAGGCCGATTCGATGACCGGCGTGCGCAACGCCGCGAAGACCACGAGATGGCGCTTGGCCAGCCGGTGCAATGCTTCCCGCAAAGACCGACTGCCCGCCTCGTCCACGATGTCGGAGAGCACCACCACGAGCGCCCGCTTGCGCTGCCTGGACTGGAACTGCGCGAATACCGCGGCGAAATCGCTTTCCCGAAACCGGCACTGCGCATCGTAAACATTCTCCACAATGGCCCGAAACCCCGCCGGCCCCACCTGCGGCGGCAGGAACCCCCGCACGGCGCTGTCGTACACGGCCACCCCGCACTTGTCCCCATGCTCTATGGCCGTGCGGCAGAGCACCAGGCCGGCGTCCACGGCTCGATCCAGCTTGGTGCCTTCGCCGGCGTCCGCGCCCATGAGCCGGCCGGAGTCCAGCACGATGAAGACCTCGCGGTTGAGCTCCAGCTGGTAGCGTCGGACCATGAGCCGCCCGGTGCGAGCCGTGGCGCGCCAGTCGATGTGCCTCTCCTCGTCCCCGCGCTCGTAGGGAGAGATGGATTCGAACTCCAGCCCCTCGCCGCGCCAGCGGGTGGGCGTCTTGGCCTCCGGGGCGGCCAGCAGGCCGCGCATGTCCAGAAAGCCCTCGCGGTCGGCCAGCGTCTCCGGAAAAATCCGCACCTCGGCCGTGGTGTCCACCAGGCGCTTGCGCTCGGCGAATCCCAATGGGCCCGGGATGCGCAGCCAGACCGGCCCGAGCGCCACCCTGCCCCGCACCGCCACCATGGCCGTCTCGGTTACGCGGCGCTGTTCTCCGGCAGGAATCCTGAACGGCGTGGTCCACAAGCCGGCGCGCCCGGCCCGGCCGTCCTTGTATATGGCGAACGTTTCGGACGCTTCAACCCGCGCCCTGCCGGAAATGGCGGCCTCGCTTTCATTCGTCAGCACGAGGGTCGCCCGGAAGAAACGGCCGCGACCCGCCATGGCGGGCGCCTCCAGGGCTGCAAAGACATTCTCCGCGCGGCGGCCGCTCTGGCGGGCGTCCACGGCCACGAGCACGGCCACCAGCCCGAACCCGGCCAGGACGGCGAGATCGAGCCACGGCGCCAGGACACCGGCCGCGGCGACCACGGCGAGCAACAGCAACGCAGTAATGGCGCGCATGGTGGGACGCACGCCCCGGAGGGAATTCACCGCGGAACCTCCACGCGGTCCAGGATCGTCCCAAGCACCGAGTCGGCGTCCGCCCCTTCCAGCTCGGCCGAGGGGCTGAGCACCACGCGATGCCGCAGACCGGCGCAGAACACGTACTTCACGTCGTCCGGGGTCACATAGTCGCGGTCCGAGAAACGGGCCACGGCCTTGGCGCCCATCAGGCACATGAGCGCGGCGCGGGGGGATGCGCCCACAAGCAGGCTCTCGTCCTGCCGGGTGGCGGCGGCGAGACGTTGCACATACCCCACCAGCTCCTCGCGCACAAAGGTCTTGCGGATGATGTCCTTGGCCTGCAGCACGTGCTTTCCGCCAGCCACGGCCGTTATGCCCAGGTCCTCGAGCCGCTGGTGCGGACTGCCCACATGGTGTTCGGTGAGCATCCTGGCCTCGGCAGCGGCGTCCGGATAGCCCACGACGACCTTGAACATGAAGCGGTCCTGCTGTGCCAGGGGCAAGGGGTACGTGCCTTCCTGGTCCACCGGATTCTGCGTGGCGAACATCAGAAACGGCACGGGCAGCGGATGGGTCACGCCGTCATGCGTCACGCCATATTCCTGCATGGCCTCCAGCAGCGCGGCCTGGGTCTTGGCCGAGGCGCGGTTGATCTCGTCCGCCAGCAAAAAGTGGGTGAACACCGGGCCCCGCTTGAACTCGAACTCTCTGGTGTCCTCGCGGTATATGGACGTGCCGGTGATATCGCCGGGCAGCTTGTCCGGGGTCATCTGGATGCGGCCGAAGGAGAGCTGCAGCGTGGCGGCCAGCGCCTTGACCAGGAGCGTCTTGGCCGTGCCGGGCACGCCCTCCAGAAGGACATGGCCACCTGAAAGCAGCGCCGCGAGCGAAAAGTCCACCGCTTCTTCCTGGCCGAAGACGACCTTGCCCACTTCCTGCTGGATGCGGTCTCGTAACTGCTTCACAGACATCGGGTTAGCTCCCTGGCCGCCGCCACGAGCCTCTTGATGGGGGGCTTGCGCTGGGCGGCCAACGTTTCCAGTTCATGGACGGCATTTTCGAGTCGCTCAGCCTCGTCCGGGTCGCGGCGAGCCATGGCTTTGGTCACCGCCTCCAGGTTTTCCCGGCCATACCCCAGGCGGTGCCGCCGGCCGAGCCACCAGAGCGCCCCGGCCTTGAGCTCCTGCGCCAGAAACGCTTGCTTGTCGCCCCGCAGGAACAGCCCGGACATGGCCTCCAGGTATTCGTCCACGGTTCGGCGCGTCGGTTCCACGGGCGGCAGGGGCGGCCCCAACCGGGAGCCGCTGCGCCAGCACCACATCGCGACCGCGAGAATCAGCGCCAGGGCCACCAAGCCGTAAGGCCGGCGTGTGAGCAGCCACATGGGCCTGCCCCGCACCGAAAGGCCGTGGAAAAACTCGTCGAACACCACCGCGCCTTGCACGCCCGCGCGATGCAGCGGCCCCAGCGCGGTGTACGCGGCGCCCGGTTCGGCCAGCATGGCGTTGATGAAGAGCACGGGATCGGCCACGACCACCACCAGGCCCTCGCCCTTGCGATACGCCGCGGCCAGGTACGCGGTGGTCCCGTTGTGCGCCTCCAGGGCGAGCACGCCGTCCGGCTCGGGCTCGTCTTCCTCCGGCGGCAGCAAAACCTGCGTCTCGTCGGGAATGGCGACCGTCTCCAGCCCCTGCCAGAGCGAGCCGAGTTCGCCGCGGGGAATCACGGCGCGCGCGGCGGCCCGCCCTGCCCGTTCCTCCAGAGCAAAGGAGGCAAGGAACCGCCGGTAATCGAACCAGTCGTATTCCTCCGCGGGCGCATGCGCCTCATGCCGGGCCTGGAGGGCCACGCCGCTCCATGCCGTGGTGTTCGGGTCTATTGGCTTATGGGGAACCTGTGCAGGGGGTGACTCATCCCGCGGCGCGCCGCCATTTTCGCGGTTGTCCCGGCGGCGTTCGCGCTCCTTGCGCTCCCTGTACGCCTCGATACTCTCGCGTTCCCGCTCCATGCGGCCGGCATAGTCGGTGACGCCGAGCCGGGCGACCCCCACTCCCATGCGCCTGAGCGGCTCCAGCACATGGAACCGCTTTGCCTGGCGCTCGGCCCTGGTTTCATCCCTCTGCTTCCGGCGGGCTTCCAGCTCCTCCGCATCCACGGTCAAATCCTTATCCTCGGTCGTTCCGTTCTGCGCTGCGTCGGCCTCGTCTTCCTCGCACTCGCACCGTGTGTGGAAATACGCTTCGGGATCGAACTCCGGGGCGAACAGCACGGCTCCGCCGGACTCCACCCAGCCTCCGAGCTCGTCCAGGAAGCGTTCGTCGCGGAAAACGAAGTTCGGGTCAGGTCGCCAGAGCACGAGCCAACCGGCCCCGTCCTTTTCCGCCACGGCGGCGTGGGGCGGGCCGAACCCGCGCCGCACCTCGAACCCGGTGGCCTCCACGGTCTCGTACATTCCCCGCAGGCCGTCGCGCCTAACGCCGAAGGTGTCGGCTCCCTTTCCCCCGCGGGTGTCCGGGCCGACCATGGAAAGCAGCACGCCTGCCAGACAGAGCAAAGCCACCACGATGGCCGCGATAATCACCCGTTCCGGCTTGAACATGACCTGATCCTAGTGTGCGCCTCTGGATGCAGCTAGCCGTCGCAACCTCTTGTACGCCTTCGCGCCTTTATCATACTCGCTTTCGCCGATTTGCTCGCCGGCGTACCAGTTCTCCAGCAAAGCCACCATTCGGGCCAGCGGCGGGTGTGCCGCGTCCTTCTCGTAGCGCCGCAGATACTCGCGGTTCGTGTACGCGGGCTGGAACGGCCGGTCCTCGCGCATTTCCAGACGCAGCACCCCGGCCTTGAACAGCAGGCTCAGGGAGGTGACATAGTCGCCGGACTGCGCTTTCTCGCGGGCGCGCTTCTCCAGCGCGTCCGGTCCTTCCTCGGCCGCCTCGGCCCAGGTGAGCGCCCCGGTGCGCTGGCGCTCCCGCAGGGCCTGGCGGAAGGTGAGCACCATGTGCGCGACCAGGGCGACGAGCAGCAGGGTGAGACTGATGAGGATAACCCAGTAGAGAAACGGGCTGGCGTCGTGGATGTGGGTAAAGAATTCGAGGAGTCCATCGAGAATCTTGCCCAGCACCCGGAGCACCGGCTCGAGGACATCGCCGAGCCATTCGAACAAGGCGTTCGTCGCAACGTTCTCATCGAGGTCGTACCACTCGCGCGACAGAACGTCCTGGGCCAGTCGTCGCGCGGACTCCGGCGTGATGTCTGTCCCGTTGGCCATCCGCTACCTCGCGGCCTCCTCGGAGAGCAGCACGAGGTCGAAATTCTCGTGTTTGCAGCGATTGGAGAAGTAATACATGGTCCAGACCGTGGTGGAGTAAACGTAGATGGTGACCTGCACCGCGATGGACAGGACGATGGCCACGGGCAGAAACGGAATGAGGTTGGCGGCGCTGCCGATGATGTTGCCGGCCACCCCCAGCAGGAACAGCAGGATGAAGGAGCGGCCGTACGTGCCTTTCATGAGCAGCGCGCTACGGCCCAGGGCTTCGCGGCCGTCCACGCCTTCCAGTATGACCACCTTGAGCGCCAACAGATAGCGCAGAAAGACCATGATGACGGCGACGAGAAGTGCGAGCCCCAGAACGACTCCGAGCAGTCCGGCCATGATGCCGCCGGAAGCTCCCCCGCCGCTGATGAAGGCGAACCCGCCGATGACCAGGAAGATGACGATGCCTCCGACGATGAACAGCGCCAGAACGATGAGCGCTATGAGCAGCGACGTCTTCAGCAGCGACCACCAGCGGGAGAAGCAATAGCGCAGCGCAGCCTTCGGCGTGACCGGACTGTCCAGGTAGTGGCTCGCCCCCACAAAGGTGATGGCCCCTTCGGAAATAATGGTGGTGAGATACCAGAGGATCGCCAGCACGAAAACTGCGACGAAGAACGGCGTCATGGTCGCGAACATGACCGCCGGTTCCGGCGGCGTCCCCACGGCGTCGAAGGTCTTGAGCTGCTCGATCATGGGCCAGAGACCGCCCAGAAGCACGGCGATGGTGATCACCGCCACCGGCAAAAACGCCAGCGCGGCCACGAAAATCATCGGCTTGAAGTTGTCCTTGAAAACGTTGAAAGCTACATCGAGAAGCTGTCCGACACCCATCTCGCCGACCTGGTACCGCATGGATCCCCTCCCGTGTCCGTACCGTGATGCGCGCATTGCCTCGGCATCCGCCTATTGCGTCGCTATGTAGGCCAAAACACTCTGGATGTAAAACGAAAGGGAGTTGTGTGACCATTTCGGGACACGCTCCCGGCCTTTTGAAGAGAACAGTCAGGGAAACGGAAGTGGACCGTTACGCGCCGGATCGCTCCGGCTGCAGCGCCAGACGAGGTTCTCGTGGCGGCAACGGGCGGATACGTTAAAGCACGGCGGCCGACGTGCTGAAAACAGCGAAGATGGCGTAGATTATGACCGCAGAGATGAGCCAGGCCACGTATAATGACGCCACTGAACTCATGGCCGCACTGACCGCCATGGACGCCAGCGTGAAGACCGCCCACAATGCAGCACCCTTATGATAGGAGCCGCGCATGAGCTGGGCGCTTCGCTGCAGGACCCTGCGCCCGTATTCCCGTTCCAGCACCACCACCGCGAAGGCGAGCATGTAGCGCACCAGGAGCCAGGTCACGACAATGAGCAGGGCGAACACGAAGACATAGAGCATGGTGGCGACCGCGGCCCGACCTCCGGCCACTGCGTAAGCAAGGCTGCTGTTCAGAACGCCCCCACAACAGGAAGAAAAGAAACACGACCGGCGCAAGAAAGGCTGTGGTCACGATCAGGCCCGGCCGCATTCCCTGCAACGGCGCAGGCCGTCCCTGGCCGAAATGGGGATGTCGATGTACCGGTTCGCGGCGATGAACGATAACGCGCCGCTCAACACGACCCACGAGGCGAACCAGAGCGCGAGGGCCGCGATGCAGCTTGTCCAATGGCTGGATCGCCACATGAAAATCTCATAGCCCAGCAGCTTGTTGAGCCTGGCGTACATGTTGCGCGTACACGGCCAGGACGTAGATGGCGAAGAACGGCAGGCATACCAGGGCTGTCGCCGCCAGCAGCGTTCTGTGATGATCCAGGAAAAGACGGGCCGAGACCGCGAAAAGCCGGACCAGGGTCATGTCGGCCATGCGCTTGTCCGTCGCTCCGCTCCGCGCCATGTTCCTGCTGCGTCCGGCGCCTACGCCTGCGGCGGGGCTTTGTACGTGAGCTTGAAGAGCGTGGGGCCGGTCAGGCACGTGATCAGCGCCAGGAGCACCACGCTGTCCTTGAACTCGGGCGTGATGAGCCCTTCCGCCAAACCAACGGACGCGGCCGCCACCACCAGGGAAAGCCGTGAGGACAACAGCAGCCCCGCGGACATGCCCCGCCCGAGCGGTTTGCCCCACAGCGGATAGAGCAGTCCGGGCAAGCACTTGACCAGAAACGCCAGGATCACCAGCCCGGCGGTGAACAGGAGCCGTTCCGCCGTGAGCACGTTGGAGATGTCGAACTGCATGCCCACGTGGATGAAGAACAGCGGCACGAGAAAACCGAAGCCCAGGGCAGATATCTTCGACTCCAGCCGCTCCTTCTCCCGAAATACGAAGGAGATGATCGCTCCGCCCATGAACGCGCCGAGCACCGGCTCCAGCCCCACGAGCAGGGACATGCCCACGAACAGGAAGAGCAGCGCCAGGGCGAGGCGCACGGACTGCTCCTGCGGATCGGTCTCACCGTCCGGCTTCACAATCTTCTCGGCCCGTTCCGGGTTCCACCACGCCCACAGCCGCAGCAGCCAGAGCAGCGCGGCAAAGCCCAGGAACAGCGGCAGGGGCTGGATCATCAGCCAGGACAGCCCATGGCGGTGGAACAGGATGACAAAGGTGATGCTCAGCAGCGTAAGAAAGTCAGCCAGCGTGGCGGACATGAGCATGGACTGGCCGAAATCCTTCTTGCTCAGGCCCTGCTCCTTGAGCACCGGCATGACCAGCCCCAACGACGTGGTGGTGAGAATCAGCGCCGTGAACATGCCCTGGTTCAGCATGTACGCCGCCACCACCGCCACAGCCACCGTGGCTCCGAAAAAGGTGATCTGGAACGGACCCTCCCGCTTGAGCTGCCGGCCGAGCATGGTGAAGTTGATCTCCATGCCGGACTGGAACATGAGCAGCAAGAACCCGAGATGCGCGAGAAACGGCAGCCATTCGCCGCCCATCTCCAAGGCTAGGCCGCTCTTGCCCAGCAACACGCCGAAAAGGATTTCCGCAACGGCCGAGGGCACCCGCAACCACCGGGACACTCCGGGCAAAAACGCCACGGCTACGGTGACCAGCAGCAGGGGAAGAGCTTCGTTCAGTTCCAAAAAAAAGAATCCTTTATCCGTGTCGAATCAATATGTTCGCGATGAAAATCCCTGGGCATGGAGGCGGGGAAACAACCTGATAGAAAAGGTCCTCTCTCAGGAGTTCATTCGCCCGCCACAGCGTCGCTCTTATCCCGCCACGATGAGCACTGAACACGTTGCCTTCTCGGCCACGTGCTCGCCAACGTTCGCGGAGAAGATGCCCTTTTCCGTGCTCGTGGAGCCGATGATGAGCAGATCGTGCGAGCCGGAGAGCTTTACCAGCTCCTTGACCGGATTGCCCCGGCGCACCACCTCCTCCAGCGTGGTCTTGTGGATGCGCGACAGTTCCCGGACACGGGCCAGGATGCGTTCCGTGCCCGCGCCCTCCTCCTCGCCGCTGATGATCTCCGGCTCTTCCACCACGGTCACGGTGATGGCGCACTCGAGCTGCCGCGCGATGTCCACGGCGATGCCCAGGGCCTGCTCGGCCCGGGCCGTGCCGTTGAAGGGCACCAGGATGCGCTCGTATGGTATGGAGAACCGGGCGACCAGCACCGGACAGCCCAGGTCGTGCGATAAACTGATGAGACGCGGCTTGCCGAACTGGCGCAGGAAGCTTCTCTCCAAAGGCGGCACCACCACCAACCCGTATTTGCCCTTCTCGTACACATCGCGCACGGCTCCCAGAATGTTGCCCTCCTCCACGCGCTGCACGCTCAGGGAAATGTCCAGCGGCCATTCCTTGGCCAGGTCCTCCACCCCGCACTCCCCGGGGCAGAGCACGGTGGCGCGTTTCACCCGTGTGTTCTGGGCCAGGTACAGCCCCTTGCTCAGCAGCTTGGACAAGTCGGAGTACGTGCCCGTGGGCAGCGCCAGGAGCAGCCCCTGGCCGTAGGCAAGGGGAAAATGGGGATTGCCGCACTCGATGAGCGAGCAGAATGCCCTGAAGGTCTCGGGCTTGCCGATAACCACGAGCCTGTCGTCCGAGGAGATGACCGTGGAGTCGTCTGGAAAGACGAGTTCGTCTCCGCGCAGGATGCCCACCAACCGATGCGTATCGCCGTTGAAGGCGCTGGCCGGCCGGCCCACTATGCGAAAATGGTCGGCCGCGTCCAGCTCGAAAACGCTCGCTTCGCCGTTCACCAGCGGCGACACATGGATGCCCAGGTCCTGCAGATAGTGGAGGATCGAATTGGCCGGTATGGACTCCATGGGCACCAGTCGGATGTCCAGGCCCTTGAACTTCTCCATGTTCTCGGGGTCGCGCACAACGGACAACACGTGCTTGACTCCGGCGTCCACGGCCTGCCTGGCCACTGCCAGGTTGGATTCGTCGTCGGACATGAGCGCCAGCACGTAGTCGTGGCGCTTCATATCCGCGTGGTCGAGCACCACCGGGCTCGTGGCGTCTTCCACGTATGTTTCCACCACGTTGGGGAAGATCGAGGCCGCCGCCTTCGTGGACTTCTCCTGCTTGTCTATGATCGTGACCTTCCAGCCGCTGCCCAGGACCTTGAGCAGCTCGCGGGTAATGCGCCCGGCGCCGCACATGAGTATGCGCAAGCCGGAGGGCTCGGTCCCCTTGCCTGGGGTTTGTCTGAAATCTGGTAACTCCATTTGCCAACGATAAACCAAGCAGGGGCCTGTAGGCTAGTCCGTATGCGGAAGCCACGCCTTGGCCGCTCCTGCCACACAGAACGTTCGTAGAGACGCGGCGGCATCCGTGGCCCCGAAAACCGCCGCGCCCGTCTGAACAAGCCTGATTCGCCGGATTCCGCGAGCAGGCCTACAGGTTGAGCAGACCGATGAGGCCCACCACGATGAGGTAGATTGCGACAACATAGTTGAGAAGACGAGGCATCATGAGAATGAGGATGCCGGCAATGAGGGCGAGCAACGGTTGCAGCGCAATGTTCACGTTCATGGGGGAACCTCCTTTTGTTGATTATCTTTCGTGGATGTGTCGGCGTGCTCACTGCGGCCACGACCATTACTATACCACGGGTTCCATAATTCGTACGGGTCGGCTTTGCCCGGCCCGCGCAAGGGCCAAGTCCGGCGCCGCGGGCCTGGGGCGCGGCCCCCGCCCGCACACACGGCTTCCCACATCCGAGATATACCCGAACACGATGTTTTCCCCAAAAAAAATGGAAACCTTCTTGAAAGAGCGCTTCGAGACGTTTACAATTAGAATAATGTATGGATTTTTGCGGCGCTGTTCACGCGCCGCAGTCACCCTATTTCAAAAGGAGAGTTCCATGAGCAACGAAGGAAAGAAGTACAAGTGCGAGATCTGCGGCAATGTTGTCGAACTCCTCGTGGACGGCGGCGGCGAGCTCGTCTGCTGCGGTGAAGCCATGCAGGAAACCAGCGAATAGCGAGTAACACCCCCGCACTGCCCACTGCGAGACGCGCCCCGGTCGGTTCATCCGGCCGGGGCGCGTTCTGTTTGAAAATGAGACTGTCGAACAAGTTAGAGGGGGTTCGCCCCTCGAAGCTACCCACCATGGAGCTACCCTCCCTGGACCCTGACCGGGGTTCACCACAATATTGGAAAGGAGAATGAGACAATGGGCCAAGCGGGGCCAAGGGTTGTTTCCCGCGCCCTGTACAAGGGACCTGCGGAATCTTGTGTCCCGGCCGCCAGAGACCCGGAAACACGGAGGACAAAAGAAAGAGGCCAGCCACAAGTGGCCGGCCCGATTGGAAAATTGATGGTGGGCGATCCGAGATTTGAACTCGGGACTTCCACCGTGTGAAGATGGCACTCTAACCGCTGAGTTAATCGCCCGTGGGAGTACATAAGGATTTCGCTTCTGGTATGCAAGTGCTTTTTGACATTTCCCTGTCGGATTGACCATGGCGCGCCTAAGGTATAAGAGCAAAACCGCCTACCCAACCATCGAATCCATCCATCTCTCACGAGGTATTTTTTCCTATGCGACTCCTTGTCACCGGCGCGTGCGGCTTTATCGGCGCCAACTTCCTCTACTACCTGTTCGAAACCGACCCCGACGTGTACGTCGTGAACCTCGACAAGCTCACGTACGCGGGCAATCCCCTGAGCGTGAAGCCCCTGGAGGACGAGCACGGCGGCTCCCGGTATTTCTTCGAGCACGGCGACATCAAGGACCCGGAGGTGGTCAGCCGGATCATCGAGGAGCACAGGATCGAGGCTGTGGTGAATTTCGCGGCGGAAAGCCATGTGGACCGCTCCATCAACGATCCTTCGCCCTTCGTGACCACGGACGTACAGGGCACGCAGAATCTGCTGGAGTGCGCCCGCCGCGCCGGACTCGAACGGTTCGTTCACGTCTCCACGGACGAGGTCTACGGCACCCTGGGCCCGGAAGGGAAGTTCACGGAGCAGACCCCCCTGGCGCCGAACAGCCCATACTCCGCCTCCAAGGCCTCGGCCGACCTGTTCTGTCGAGCCTATTTCGAAACCTACGGCTTTCCGGTGGCCATCACCCGCTGTTCCAACAACTACGGGCCGTACCAGTTTCCGGAAAAGCTCATCCCCCTCATGTTCATCAAGGCCGAGAACGACGAGCCCCTGCCCGTGTACGGCGACGGCAAGAACGTTCGCGACTGGATATACGTGCGCGACCACTGCCGCGGCGTGGACCTGACCCTGCGCAAGGGCGAACCCGGCGCGATCTACAACTTCGGCGGCGACGCCGAGAAGCAGAACATCGAGGTGGTGCGCACCATGCTCGAGCTGCTCGGCAAGCCGGGATCGCTCATCACCTTCGTGAAGGACCGGCCCGGCCACGACCTGCGCTACGCCATGGACTTCACCCGCGCCCAGAAGGAGCTCGGTTTCGAACCGGAATACACGTTCGAACGCGGTCTCAGGGAAACCATAGACTGGTACCGCGACAATCGTGAGTGGCTCGAGAACGTCCAGAGCGGCCAGTATCTCGAATTCATGAAACAATGGTACGGGGAGCGGGCATGAGCGACACGGCCAACGGCAAACGGGCCCTTGTTCTGGGCGGCGCCACCGGCATGCTCGGCCAGGCGCTGGTCAAAGTGCTTCACAAGGCGGGCTGGGAGGTTATCGCCCAGAGCCGCAACGATGTGGACGTCACCCAGCATACGGCGCTGGACGAATACATCGCCGGCCACGCGCCGGACGTGGTGTTCAACGGTATCGCCTACACGGCCGTGGACCTGGCCGAGGACGAAGTAGCCGCGGCCTTTGAACTGAACAAGGCGCTTCCCGGCGCTCTGGGCCGCAGCTCCAGGAAACAGGGCTTCAAGCTCGTCCACTACTCCACGGACTTCGCCTTCGACGGCCGCAAGCAGAAACCCTACGTGGAAACCGACGAAACCCACCCCCTGTGCGTGTACGGCAAGAGCAAGATCGAGGGCGAGAAGGCCCTGCTCGCTGCGGAGGCGCCCGGCGCGCTCGTCCTGCGCACGGCCTGGCTCTTCGGCCCGGGACGCAAGAACTTCGTGCAGACCATCCTGAACCTGGCCAATGACCGCGATCAGCTCAACGTGGTCCACGACCAGATCGGCTCGCCCACCTACACGCCGGACCTTGCCCGCTACTCGCTGGAACTCGTGAACGCAGGCGGCGAGGGCATCTACCACCTGGTCAACTCCGGCCAGGCAAGCTGGTGCGAACTCGCTGCCGAAGCCGTGCACCTGGCCGGCCGCTCCTGCTCAATCCGCGCCATCCCCTCCTCCGAATACCCGCAGAAAGCCACCCGGCCGCGCTACTCCGTACTCAGCACGGAAGCCTTCACAAACATGACCGGCACAACACCCAGGCCATGGGTGCAGGCGTTGCGTGAATATGTGTTCAAGGATTTGGGTGAAGTCGCCTAGCGGCTTCTGCGAGTCAAAAGGATAACCCGGTCCGCAGCAGCGAACCACGTTGTGTTTTTTTGGACACCGACCCCTTTCGCTGGCTCCGCCCTTGTGCGCCCGCCAGAAACCAATGGTTCCTGAGCCCAGAAGTATGGTCCAGGAGATCGGAAGACGGCGTTCCCAGTTCGCCGGAGCAGTTATCAACTCTTGATTCTGAATATAATCAAATAGTCGCGTGACCGCTGTGTGCGGCGAAGAGATCGATGAGGCGCTGGCAGTTGCGCTGCTGGTCGAAGAGTTCGTAGACGAGCTCGCGGCCGTTGACGGCCCATTGCCTGGCCCGGTCGCGATTGGATACGGCGTCGGCGATGGCGTCGGCCAGTTGATGCTCGTCCTTTTCGGAAACGAGCCGTCCCGTCTCATTGTCGCGGACCACTTCCTTGATCCCGGCAACATCCGTGGCGACCACGGGCACGGTGTGGGACATGGCCTCCATGATCACGTTGGGAATGCCGTCGCGCCCGCCGGTGGTATGCACAATGGACGGCATCACGAACACATCGGCCGTATGCATGAGTTCGGAAATCCGCTCGTGGGTGACGAAGCCCGGAAACGAGACCCGATCCAGGACGCCGAGTTCGCCGGCCAGCTTCTTGAGCGCTGGCCCCTCGCGGCCGTCGCCGGCCAGGGTCAGGTGGAAGTCGACGCCGCGGTCCTGCAGGAGTTTGCACGCCTTCAGCAGGTAGTCGTAGCCCTTGGTGGGCACGAACCGACCCACTGCGAGCAGTGAGTACGGCGGCTGCATGGCCACGGGCGCCTCGCTACCGCGGCCCAGGGTCAGGGCATTGTAGGCGAGCTTGACCTTGGCCTTGTGGCGGTCGGGATCGTCCAGCGTATCCGCAAAGCTCTGTATATAGGAAATGTTGAAGGCGTTGTTCACCCGCACGAAGCTCGCCTTCTCCAGCTTTTTCGCCAATCCGGGCTCGGGCGGATGAATATCCCCGGCGCGGGCCGCGAAGCTGAAAGGCACGCCCGTGAGCTCGCTGGCCGCCATGGCGGCGGTTGCCGGCCCTGTAGCCCAGCAGGAGTGGATATGCTCGATGGACTGCTCCACGGCGTAGCGCGCGAAGCTGAAGCCCATATACAATCCCCACAAGTTCTCGCCCTGGCGCTCCAGGTTCCCGTACCACTGGCCCAACACGCTGCGCATCAACCGGACGAATGTCCCGGGCCGACGTTTTTTCCAGTAGAGCATGTCCCGCACGTGGCGCTTCGCGTGACGCACGCCGTGGTGGGTAACCTTGTCGTACGCTTGCATCTCCGGAGAGAGGTCCCTGGGATACGGTCCGTAGAGGGCCCAGACCACGAGAGGCAAGCCCATCTGCCCCAGACAGACGGCCTCTCGGAACACGAAGGTTTCAGACGGCTTGGGGAGCCACAACGATATGAAAGCAGTTCTGGGCAGATTCACTGATTTGGCGCTTTTCGAAAATATGTGAACGAATGGTCACTTCAACCCCGCTCCGGTGAGAACGCCACAGCCCTACCCCAAAGCGGTTGTAATGCCAAGGCGGCGGACTACCCGCCGGCTAGAGCGGCTCGACCAGCTCCAGGTTCACCTCCAGCCTCGACAGATTCACGTCCGTCAGCTTCACCCGGATGCGCTGGCCCAGCCGGAACTGCTTGCCTGTGCGCTCGCCCACGAGCATCTGCCGTTCCGGGAAATAGCCGTAGTAGTCGTCGTCCAGGCTGGAGAGCCGCACGAGTCCTTCGGCCATGACCTGCTCCAGCTCCACCCAGAAGCCGAAATCAGCCAATCCGTTGATGACGCCAGTGAACTCCTCGCCCACCTTGTCCTGCAAAAAGAGGATGGTGAGCCGCTTGAGTATTTCGCGTTCGGCGTCCATGGCCTTGCGCTCGA